>JBBRXI010000013.1:0-17751 GCA_038248575.1 Burkholderiales bacterium
GTGAACTGGTACCGGCCGGTGGCGCGCGGGCTTGAAGCGAAGATCGGCGAGAAGCTTGCGCACTTGCGCGAACTCGATCGCGACGCAGGCAAAGCCGCTAAAAAACCTGAAGACCACAAGGACCAAAAGGACTGACATGCTCGATATTCAACTTCTGCGCAGCGACCTCAACGCCGTTGCGCAAAGGCTCGCGACGCGCGGTTACACGCTCGACCGCGAGGCTTTCCAGACGCTCGAAGGCGAGCGCAAGGTCTTGCAAACGCGCACCCAGGACCTGCAGGCGAGCCGTAACAGCCTCTCGAAGCAGATCGGCATGCAAAAGGCCAAGGGCGAGGACGCCAGTGCGGTGATGGCCGAGGTCTCGGCGATGAAAGCCGAACTTGAGTCCAACGAAGTCGCGCTCGCCGAACTGCTCACCGAGTTCGACGCCTTCGTCGCGACGATCCCTAATCTGCCACAGGAGAGCGTTCCGCTCGGTCGCTCGGAAGCTGACAACGTCGAGGTGCACCGCTGGGGAACGCCGCGCACCTACGCCTTTACCGTCAAGGATCACGTCGACTTAGGCGAAGGTCTTGGCCAGCTCGATTTTGCCACCGCCGCCAAGATCGCCGGCGCGCGTTTCTCGCTGCTCAAGGGTCCGCTCGCCCGTCTGCACCGCGCGATCGCCCAGTTCATGCTCGACGTGCATGGCGCCGAGCACGGCTACACCGAGGTCTATGCGCCTTACCTCGTCAATGCGGCGAGCATGACCGGGACCGGCCAGCTGCCCAAGTTCGAGGCCGACCTGTTCAAGATCCTGCGTCCCGATGCCGAGCCGCTATACCTTATTCCGACCGCCGAGGTGCCGGTGACCAACATCGTCCGCGACGAAATCCTCGCCGCCGCGACGCTGCCGATGAAATTTGTATGTCATACGCCGTGCTTTCGCTCGGAAGCCGGATCCTACGGCAAGGACACGCGCGGCATGATCCGCCAGCACCAGTTCGACAAGGTCGAGCTCGTGCAAATCGTCGCCGCAGAACAATCGAACGCCGCCCTCGAACAATTGACGCGTCATGCCGAAGTCATCCTCGAGAAGCTTGAACTGCCGTACCGGCGCGTCGCGCTGTGCGCCGGCGACATGGGCTTCTCGGCAGCGAAGACTTACGACCTCGAAGTGTGGCTACCGGCGCAGAACACCTACCGCGAAATTTCGTCGTGCTCGAACTTCGAGGCCTTTCAGGCGCGACGCATGCAGGCGCGGGTGCGCAACGAGAAGAACAAGACCGAACTTGTGCACACGCTCAACGGCTCCGGCCTCGCCGTCGGCCGTACGCTCGTCGCGATCATGGAGAACTACCAGAACGCCGACGGCAGCATCACCGTGCCGCAAGTTTTGCGTGCGTACATGGGCGGTACCGAGTGCATCGCCGTGGCGAGTTGAAGGACTATGGTTGGTAGGAGCCCAGCTTCGCTGGGCGATACGGCTATGGTTGGTAGGAGCCCAGCTTCGCTGGGCGATGCGGCCTGACTAGCGGCGTTTTGCTGTCTGCTCCCGGCGCATCAGGGTCGTCGCGAATTTTCGACCGGCCGGTAAGCCGGCTCGTGGCGATTGAGGATGTCGTTATAAATACGCACGTTCTCGGCCATGATCACCGCTTCGCCGCCGCGCCCCTTGCCTGATTTAAGCCGGCTGTAATACTGCGGCTTGGCGAGCAGTGGCAACACTTTCTTCATTTCATACCACGAGTCGGGGTTAGCGTTGCGCGTTCGCGCAATATACCGCGCGGCGTTGAGATGGCCCATGCCGAGATTGTAAGCGGCGAGCGCGAGCGACAGGCGGTCGCGTTCGCCGACGCTCGGCGGCAGCGCATCGCGCAGCTCGGCAAGGTATTGCGCACCGGCGCGAATGCTTTGTTCGGGGTCGAGCCGGTTGTTCACGCCAAGCGCGTCGGCGGTATCGGCGGTGAGCATCATCAGGCCACGAACGCCGGTCGGGCTGGTGGCCAGCGGATCCCAGTGCGATTCCTGATAGGCCAGCGCGGCGAGCAATCGCCAGTCGATCCCGGTGCGTGTCTGGGCGGCGCGGAAAGCGTCGCGATAGTGCGGCAGGACGCGGCGCATGCGCTCGATGAAACGCACGCTGTCAGCTGGCGTCAGGCGGTCGACGTGACCGAAGTAACGGTCCTTGAGCCGGTCCATTTCGCCATTAGCTTCGATGTGTTGGAGAAAAGCGTTGGACTTGCTCACGAGTTCCGCGTCGACCTCCGGAGCAAACAGCCAGACGATCGGCTGCGGCGATCCGATGACCAGCGAAGCCTGCAATTCAGGGTAATAATTGCTGCCGATGTCGAATTCGGCGTTGTTGACCAGCGTCGCTTCGAAGCGCTGGTTCGCGACCCCCTCCATGAGATCGAGTTCGGTACGCTTGCGGCTGGCGACGATGTTGAGGCTGGCGATCTTCCGTTTCACCCGGCGCAGCGCCGCTTCCTGACGTGAGCCGGCGACGACATGGACCGTCTTGTTGGCCAGCTGTTCGACGGTTCTCAACGGCAGAGACGCTTCGTGTGTCACGAGGACGTTGTGGCTGTGAAGGTACGGCTGGCTGCTGCGCAAGTCCTTGACCGCCACCCGCCAGGCAGCGGCCAGATGCGCATCGCCGGTCCGCAGTCGATAAACAATGTCGGCTTCATTATCGGCGACGACGAGGCGCGCCGACATGCCGAGTTCCTGCGCCAACATGCGTGCCAGTTCGCTATCGAAACCCGTCGTTCCGCTCGCTTCGTCGCCGTCGGCCGTCGACGCGGCACGGGTCAGGATAACGAGCTCGCGCGGACTCGGCGCCGGTTCGCGCTTATCCCCGCAGCTCGAAACAAATAACGCGAAAACAAGAAGGATGAAGCGCATGGGGTCATCGAGTTGTGCTAAGATCCTGCCCCTGACGGAGAGGTGGCAGAGTGGTCGATTGTACCTGACTCGAAATCAGGCGTACTGCAAGGTACCGTGGGTTCGAATCCCACCCTCTCCGCCACCTTGCACGCAACCACGGCCCTTACGGGCCGTTTTTTTTGTCCCGCATGTACTCCTTAAATGGCGAACGGGTTGGGTCAAGCAGCAAGTGATCCGGGTCCGTCGGCAGTTGCTGGGTTTTAGAATGATCTGTTCGACATATCCCGTGCAAAGCGGAAATATCGCATCCTTCTCCTCGTAGCGGCCCGCTCAGCTAACAAGGGGTGACGCGCCACGGGCGTTGATCCAGCGGTCGCTGCCCGTTCGCTGCTTTCGCATTCGGGGTTGAATCCGCCGGTTGAAAATGCGCGTGTATTCGCCGCCGCATTTACGATATGCTATTGCGTTGTGTCGCCGTTACCCGGTGGTTGCGCGAGCCGTACCGCTCCTTGTCGTTTCGAACCCTGTGAGGAAGAGATAATGAAAAAAATTGTCAGTGTCTTCTGTTCGTTGATTTTCGTCTGCGCGATGTTCGGCTCGGCTCATGCCCAGGCGCCAGCCGGGAAGCTTGTCGTCTATTGTCCGCATCCGCTGGTATTCATCGACCCGATTGTGAAAAAATTCGAGGCGCAGACCGGCGTCAAGGTCGAGGTAATCGCCGCCGGAACCGGCGAACTGCTCAAGCGTATCGAGTCCGAAGCTTCCAATCCGCTGGCCGACGTGATTTGGGGCGGAACGGTGTCTACGCTCGACCCGGCGAAGAAATTCTTCGAGGTTTTCCGTTCGCCGGAAGAGGCGGCATTCTATCCTGAGCTTAAGGTCGCCGACGGCAAGATCACCGGGTTCTCGCAGGTTCCGAGCGTGATCATGGTCAATACCAAGCTGATCGGCAACGTCAAGGTCGAGGGCTACGAGGATTTACTCAATCCAGCGCTTAAGGGCAAGATCGCCTTTGCTGATCCGTCAAAGTCGTCGTCATCGTTCGAGCATCTGATCAACATGCTTTACGCGATGGGCAAGGGTGACCCGGACAAGGGCTGGACCTATGTCACCGCGTTCATCAAGAACCTCAACGGCAAGCTCCTGTCCGGATCGTCGGCCGTTTATAAGGGCGTCGGCGACGGCGAATACACCGTCGGTCCGACCTTCGAGGAGGGCGCGGTCAATTACGTCGTGTCGAAGGCACCGGTTAAAATCGTCTATATGAAGGAAGGCGTCATCTCAAAGCACGACGGTGCAGCGATCATCAAAGGCGCAAAGAACGAAGAGAACGCAAAGAAGTTCATCAACTTCATTTCCAGCAAAGATGTGCAGACGATGGTATCGCACCAGCTGAACCGCCGCTCGGTGCGCGCTGACGTTGCCCCCAGCGACGCGCTGCAGGCGATAGCCAGTATCAAGCTGATCAAGGACAATGAAGAGGTCGTCAATAAGAACAAGCGCGTCTGGCTGGAGAAATTCAAGGATATCTACACCAGCCAGTAAGCCTGAGCTGCACCGTTCATGCGGCGGCCGGAAGACCCGAAAGGGCTGTTCTGACCGCCGCTTCACGTACAACGGCCGTCGCTGCGTGCCCGGTCGATAAGGATGGAGTAGCTTCGTGAGCGTTTCTATTCATGTGCAGAATGTCGTCAAGCGCTACGGCCAGACGACGATCATCCCGGATCTCTCTGTAGACATCGAAAACGGTGAGTTCTTTACCCTGCTCGGTCCTTCCGGCTGTGGCAAGACGACGCTTCTGCGTATGATCGCCGGCTTCAACAGCATCGAAGCCGGAACCATCCTCTTCGATGACCAGGTGATCAATGCGATCCCGGCGCACAAGCGCAACATCGGCATGGTCTTTCAGAACTATGCCGTTTTTCCTCATCTCACGGTGCGGAAAAACGTCGAGTACGGCCTGCAGTTCCGGGCACTGTCGAAGCAGGAACGCGACGAGCGGGTCGAGGACATCCTCAAGACGGTGCGCATCGAGGAGTATCAGGACCGGCTTCCCGAGCGCCTTTCCGGAGGGCAGCAGCAACGGGTGGCGCTCGCCCGGGCGATCGTCGTGCATCCCAACGTGCTTTTGATGGACGAGCCGCTCTCGAATCTCGACGCCAAGCTGCGCGTCGAAATGCGCGCGGCGATTCGTGATATCCAGAAGAAGGTCGGCATCACGACCGTCTATGTCACGCACGATCAGGAGGAGGCGCTGTGTATTTCGGATCGCATCGCCGTTATGCGTGAAGGCGTCATCCAGCAGATCGACGCGCCGCAGGTCATCTATTCGCGACCCTTCAATACCTTTGTCGCGACCTTCATCGGGCACTCGAACCTGTTCGAGACGACCTTGTCCGGGCAGGAGCTGCGCTTCACGCCGGATTACTCGGTCGACCTCGGCGCCCTGCTGCGTGAAGGCGCGGGCGAAGGCAGGGCGACCACGGGCGTGCGACCTGAGGAATTTTGCCTGTCGACGTCCGATCGCGGGCTCGTCGCCAGCATCGCCAAGGTGACCTTCCTCGGCCGCTACGTCAATTATGAAATCGATTTCAAGGAAGCGAAACTGCTGCCCGAGCAGGCGTCGATCGAGTTCTCGCAGGACATCGGCACGGCAAAGACGCTGTACAAAACGGGGGATGTCATTCGCCTCGCAGTCAATCCGGAAAAAATCAACGTCTTCACCGAGTCCGGGGAGAGCCTGATGCACGGAGTGCATCGATGAAGCGCAATGCGGCCCCCCGTGATTTCTGGTTCTGGACGACGCTGGTCATTGCGGCTTTGTTCATCCTATTCCTCGTCTATCCGCTCTTCGCGCTGTTCGCCAGCAGTTTTGTCGATGCCGAGACCGGCAGTCTGACCTTGTCGCATTACGCGACCTTTTTCAAGAAAAAATATTACTTCCGCGCGCTCTTCAACAGCATGAGCGTGACCGCCTGCGTCACCGTCCTGGCGGTACTGATCGGCGCGCCGATGGCCTATCTGACCTCGGCCTTCAATATCCGCGGCAAGAAGACGCTTGACATCCTGATCATCATCTCGATGCTCTCGCCGCCGTTCATCGGCGCCTACTCGTGGATACTGCTCGGCGGCCGCAGCGGTTTGATCACCACCTTCTTTGACGAAATGCTGGGTATCCGCACGCCGACAATTTATGGCTTCACCGGCATTCTTCTCGTACTCACGTTGAAACTTTATCCTTTCGTTTATCTCTATGTTTCGGGCGCGCTCAAGAGCATCGATGACTCGCTCAGCGAAGCGGCCGAGAGCCTCGGTTGCGGTCCGCTGAAAAAAGTGTTCACGATCGTCCTGCCACTCATCACGCCGACAGTGCTCGCCGCGGCACTGCTCGTGTTCATGAACGCGCTCGCCGACTTTGGAACGCCAATGCTGATCGGCGAGGGCTTCGTCGTGATGCCGGTGTTGATCTATTCGGAATTCGTCAGCGAGATGGGCGGGCAGGCCAACTTTGCCGCGGCGCTGGCGACAATCATGGTGGTTATCACCTGCCTGATTTTCCTCGGCCAGAAGTACGTCGTGAACAAAAAGTCGTTCACCATGAGCGCCCTGCGGCCGATGATGCCGATCAGCTTGCCGCCGCTGCAGAATGCTTTTGCCCATGTATTTATCTATGGGCTGGTCTTCCTGTCGATCGTTCCGCAGATCACCGTGATCTACACCTCGTTCATGAAAACGCGTGGCGCGATGTTCGTTCCCGGCTTTTCGCTCGAGAGCTACACGACGATCTTTGACAAGCTCGGTACCGCGATTACCAATACCTATCTCTTCGGCCTGGCAGCGATTGCCATCATCATCGTGCTCGGCATGTTCATCGCCTACCTGTCAACGCGGCGACGCAATCTCATCACCTCGATCATCGACACCTTCACGATGTTTCCCTACATCATTCCGGGGTCGGTACTCGGCATCACCCTGCTACTCGCGTTCAACGAACCGCCGCTCGTCCTGTCCGGAACGGCGACAATCATTATTCTCGCCTTCGTCGTGCGCCGCCTGCCTTACACGCTGCGTTCGAGCGCGGCGATTCTCTACCAGATCAGTCCGAGCATCGAAGAAGCTTCGATCAGCCTCGGCTGCTCGCCGATGAAGACCTTCTTCAAGGTGACGGCGATCATGATGCTTCCCGGCGTGATGGCGGGCGCCATTCTGAGCTGGATCACGGTCATCAACGAGCTCAGCGCATCGGTCATCCTGTATACCGGAGGCACGCGCACGATGTCCGTGTCGATCTACACCGAGGTCATCCGCGCCAGTTATGGCACAGCGGCCGCCCTCTCGTCGATCCTGACACTGACGACTGTCGTTTCCCTGCTCATCTTCTTCAAGCTCACGGGCAGCAAGGACTTGTCGCTGTGAGCATTGAGCGAGGATTATCTACGGGGAAGTTCGACGGCTACGTCCTTGTTTCCGATTTTGACGGCACGCTGATCGACGACAAGATCACCATCTCGCGGGAAAACATCGACGCGATCCAGTCATTCACCGATCAGGGCGGTATTTTTCTCGGCGCCACCGGGCGGAGCGAACTCAACGTGCGCCCGTTTACCGGCAGCATAGCGCTGTCCTCGCCCTGGATCCTCTATAACGGTGCCGCGATCTACGACTGGACGCGCGGCTGCTTCATCTACAAGGCGCCACTCGATCGTCGCCTCAGCGAAGGTTTTCTGTCCCGCGTCATGGCCCGCTTTGCCAGCGTCAACACCCAGGTTTTCACGGGTGGGCCGTTCTTCCAGGTCAATGCCGGCGCACGACTCGACTCACAGGCGGTGCTTGAAGACCAGCACTACGAAAACCGGCCGATGGAAGAAATTGGGGACGACTGGCTGAAGGTCCTCTTTTGCAGCGATTGCCCCGACGAACTCAACGCCATCGAAGCGTTGCTCGACACCGATCCCTTGCGCCCGCACGTGCATAAAACGCGTTCCGCTCCACGCTACTTCGAACTGACCGCGCGCGGCGTCAGCAAGGGCAGCGCGCTGGCGCACCTTAGGACGCTGCTCAAGCCGACGCCGACCAAGGTCGTTGCCATCGGCGATTATCTCAACGATATCGAAATGCTGCAGGAAGCCGACATCGCAGCCGCGCCGCAAAGCGCGATGCCGGAAGTGAAGAAGCACGCGCACATCATCACCGCCGACCACACCCGCAGCGCCGTCGCCGATCTGATACGCCAGCTCGAGGAAATGTGCCGCTAAGAATTCGCAGCTCGCCCGCGGCGCGATCGGTCGCCGGCGTTCACATCAGCATCCAGCCGCGCGTTTCAGGCTGAAATGGAATATCGGCGACGACCCAGCTAGACGTCGGCAGATCGTCCCGCGTGACGCCCGCCGCCTCATAAATACGCAGTCCGAACAGCGCGGAACCGACCGGACTTAGTACCGACCAACTGTTCTGCCCCGGGGGCATTCCGCCGCGGGTGATGCCCTACGCCGAGATAGCCGCGACGCCGCTGCCGGGCGGGACTCTTTGCGCGACTGCGTTGCGTGGCCAGTTCGAGTCGCTGGCAACCCTGGCGCCGGCCACAGAACCTGCGCGCGGGGCAAGCCCGGCGAGGTCGCGACTCCCGCCCAACGCCGCCCGCAGGCGCGAGGACTTCTCCGCTGACGCGCAGCGTTTCTCTGATCATGTGATCGATGCGCTGAAAACTAACGGCGTCATGCCCTATTCGGCGATCGGCCTCGGAACGATTTTCGGTGGCTGGCGGATCATCAAGCTGATGGGTTAGAAAATTACCAAGTTGCGTCCGGTCGGCGGCTTCTGCGCCCAGACGGGTGGCGCAGCGACGCTGTTTTTCGCCACGGCGCTCGGCATCCCGGTATCGACGACGCATACGATTACCGGCGCCATCGTCGGTGTCGGGGCGACGAAGAAGCTCTCGGCCGTGCGCTGGGGGATCGCCGCGACGATCGTCTGGGCGTGGGTGCTGACAATTCCGTGCAGCGCGGTGATCGCCGCGATTTTCTGGTACCTCGGTCGCCTCGTCCTCTGAGGCCATGCCGCTCTGCGCTCGCGCAGCACAGGACGCGCACGCGCAAAGCGCTCCGCTGACCGCACAACTGGGCTCACCCGGAAGTGAGCTGGCGGCCTCAGGCCTGTATGTCGGGCACCATCGATCGCTCAAGTTGATAAATCTTGTCCTTGAGCAGCAGTTTTCTTTTCTTCAGGCGATGAATGAGTAATTGATCCTGTTCGGGCAGCGGCGTGCTCACCAGATGTTCAATGATCAGGTTGAGGTCGCGATGCTCGACCTGAAGCTCGTTCAGGGTCGCGCGTGAATGGATTGTTTCTTCTTCGCTCAGCATTCTCAGGTATCCGGTGATTGGTACTCGTTGGCATCCTTGGTTCGACTAAGGTACTAGAGCCTGGAGCGCCCACAGGGCGCCCATGCCCACCACGACGGTCCATAACACGCTGCGCGTCCACCAGGCGATCAGGATGGCAAGCGCTGCCGCCGCGAGGCGCGGCGTGTCGAGGACTATGGTAGGCGCACCACCGGGAAAAAACAACGCCGGCGCGATGATCGCCGGCATGACGGCTGACGGCACGTAGATCAGCGCGCGCTTGAGCCAGCGCGGCAGATCGAAGCGGGCGAGGAGGGCAATCGGCACGAAGCGGATGACGAAGGAAATGAGTCCGGTGCTGAGTATCATCGTCCACACGATAAGCGCCGGTGAATCGCCGATGGGCAGGGTCATTTGGCCCACCCGAGCTTCTCGGCGATGAGGCCGATGGCGATACCGGTTACCGCTGCGGCGATCAGGTTGAGCTTGAGCGGCAATACGATGAGGACCGAAACGAGTCCGCCGGCAATTGCCGCAAGCAGCATGGCGCGGTTCGAGAGCAGCGGAACGACGATGGCGATGAAGGTCAGCGGCAGGATGAAGTCGAGCGACCAGTCCTGCGGGATCAGGCTGCCGAGCAGAATGCCGATGATCGTCGCCAACTGCCAGCACACCCAGGTCGCTCCCGAGACGCCGAAGAGGAACCAGTGACGCAGCGATCGGTCGCCCGGTTCAAGGTAATGCATGATGCCCAGCGCGTACGCCTGATCGGTGATCAGGTAGGCGAGCAGGGCGCGCCAGCGGGTATTGAGCGACGCACTATGCGGGCCGAGCGAGGCGCTGTACATCATGAAGCGCAGGTTGATGACGGCGACAGTGGCGACGATGACGAGCAGCGGAGCGCCGTCGCCGAGGAGCTGGATGGCGACAATCTGCGCCGACCCGGCGAAGATGATCCAGCTCATCGAAAAGGCCTGCCAGGCGCTCATTCCTGCGGCCACTGCGGCGGCGCCGCAGACCATACCGAAGGGGACGATGGCCATCGCCAGCGGCATAAATGCACGTACGCCGGCGGCAAACTCGCTGCGCGCGCTGGGGATTTGCTGCATGGTCGGGATTTGAGAATAAAATAGAGTTCGAATTGTAACCGCTGTAAGCGCCCGGCCGCGCCGCCAGACCACTGGCAACCGCGTGAGCGACTGGCGCACGCGCCTTCCCTTAAACCCTTGCCGCGGAATTTTCGGTGCTCAGCGCATGAACAAGGCTTTTACCAGAGAATCCGACGCGGATGACGACGAGGCGCTCGAGCCAGCGCTGGCGATTCCGCTGGGTACCCGCAACTACATCACGCCGGGTGGCCATGCGCGCATCCGCGACGAACTCGATCAGCTGCTGCGCAGCGAGCGCCCGAAGGTCGTTGAGGCCGTGCACTGGGCGGCTTTGAACGGCGATCGATCGGAAAACGGCGATTATATTTACGGCAAGCGGCGCTTGCGCGAGATCGACCGGCGCATCCGTTTCCTGACCCGGCGGCTCGATCTGGCCGAAATCGTCGACCCGGCGCGCCAGGAGAACGTGGATCAGGTATTCTTCGGCGCGACCGTGACGATCGCCGACGAACAAGGGGCAGAACTTACGTATCAGGTTGTCGGCGTCGACGAAACCGATTTTGCGCGCGGACGGATCAGTTGGGTCTCGCCGCTCGCGCGCGCGCTGCTCAAAGCGCGCGAAGGCGATCTCGTCCGCTTTCAGAGTCCGGCCGGATGGCGCGAAGTGGAAGTGCTGGAGATCGCCTATCGGGCCATTGATCCATAAACGTCGATGGCGCGCGGTGCTTGTGCAAACCGTTTGTTGTGAAGCAAAAGTCGGGACCATGCTCCCGACATCGCTCTGCGGCGGCGATCGTCGCGCAGGTCATTATTACCGGATTGGGGAATGCGTATGGGTTTGATACTGTCGATCGACGTTGGTACAACGAACGTCAAAGCGGCTCTGGTCGATGAAAACGGCCAGATCGCCGGCGAAGCGAAAAGCGTCAACATGAAAATCGAAGGTGATGCCAATGGCAAGGCTGAGCACAATCCGGCTAAGCTCAGAGCGGCCTTGCTTGAGGTCTGCCGGCTGGCGATCGGCAGTCGCGGTAAAGAGGTCGAATGTCTTTCGCTGACTTCGTACATGTTCGGCCTGATGCTCGTCGACAAGGACGACAATCCGCTGACCAACATGTCAACTTTTCTCGATACGACGTCGCAGTCGCACTACCCCCAATTCCTCCAGGCGATCGGCGACGCCGACCGCATGTACGTGAAGACCGGCTGTCCGCCAATTTTTCAATATCCGGTCAATCGCCTGCACTACATCGCGACAAAGAACCCGGCGATGCGCGACAAGGTCGCCCACGTGCTCGATTCAAAAGCCTTCATCATGCGTGTGCTGACCGGCGAATACGTGACCGACTACAGCACCGCCAACTCGATGGGCTGCCTCGATGTTAACGGCAACTGGGATCGGGAAATCATCGAGGCCGTCGGTTTTCGCACAGATCAGTTTCCGCGCGTGCTCAACGGTTTCGTCGAAAAAGTGCCGCTCACCGAGGCGATCTGCGCGCAATTCGGTTTGAAGAGCGGGACCGCCATCTCGGCCGGCTTGTACGACGGCGCCGCGGTTGCCGCCGCGCTGACCGGTTTTCAGAGCCATATTGCGGTCGGCAACTTCGGCACTTCGGGCATGTTCCGCGTGCCGACGGCGACGCCGGTGCAGGATCTGGAAGGTGGTGCGATCCAGAGTTGCCTGCTCAAGCCGGGAATGTTCTTTACCGGTTCGGGAATCAACAACTGCACGATTGCGACCAACCTGCTGCTCAACGTTCTCGGTCTGGAGCTCGATTATTTGCGCGGCAAGGCGCTGTCGGTTCCGGGCTCCAACGGGATCATGACCTTTCCCTATTTCACCGGCGAGCGCGACAAGGTCATCGGCAATATCGGCACCGGCGTCGTTTTCGGGTTAGGTATCGCCTCGACGCGCGACGACCTGGCGCGCTCCTTCCTCGAGGGCGTTGCCTTCTCATTCCTCTTCGTCAAAGAGCGGCTTGACCCTAACAAAACGGTGAAGGAATTGCGTCTGGGCGGGGGCGGCAGCGCCAACCTGGCGTGGATGCAGATCATGGCCGACGCGTTGAACCTGCCGATTCGGCTGACCAACAACCCCGAAATGGGGATCATCGGCGCCGCCTGCCTGGCGCGGCACGGCGTCGGCAGCGAACTGCTCGAGCGCTCACGCAAGATCATGGCCGGCGGCAAGCTGATCGAACCGATTGCCGCCAACGCCGCGATCTACGAGGAAGTCGCCGACCGTTATTTCGCCGTCCGCGCGTCGTTGCGCGAACCGCTCCTGGCGCGCAACGGCCTGCATCCGCTAAAGAACAGAGCGGCGCCAGCGACCAAGGAACTCGGGCTTTTGAGCGAAAAAGCCTGAGCGAGATCAAATACGCACACTTCTTCATTAACGGAACGAACCATGATCAGCAAAAAGATTTGCATCGCCATCGTCAATTCCAGCTCCTTCGGCGTCTCCTTCCCCGAACACCTGAGGAAGCTCGAAGCGTTCGCCGACCTCATCCGCGTCGACATTCCGAACGACGCGCCGGCGTCGGTCTTTCACGAAAAGCTCGCCGACGCCGACGGCATCATCGCCAGCGTGACGCCGATCTACACGCGCGCGGTCCTGCTCGGCTTGCCCAGGCTGCAAGTTCTCGCCCGCCACGGCGTCGGCTGCGACAACGTCGATCTGTCGACCTGCACCGAACTCGGCATCCCGGTCTCCAAGGTCGGTCCCGAAGTCGAGCGCGAATCGGTCGCGCAAATGGCGCTCGGCCTGATGAACGCGGCGTCGCGCCAGATCGTCGAAGGCAGCGCGATCGTCCGCGCCGGGCAATGGGCCAAGCGTGCCAAGCTGCCGCTCGGCGTCGATTTCAACCGTGCGACGATCGGCATCGTCGGCATCGGCGCGATCGGCAAGACGGTCGCTCGCATCCTGACGCTCGGCTACCAGGCCAATGTGCTCGCCTACGATCCCTACGTTAGCGCCGACGAAGTGGCTGCGCGTCACGCAACCAAGGTCGGCTTTGACGAGCTGCTCGAGAAATGCGCGATCATTTCGCTGCATTGCCCGCTGACCAGCGAGACTTCGCGCATGTTCACCGGCAAAGAGCTCGCTGCGATGAAGGATGGCGCCATCATCGTCAACACCTGTCGGGGCGAGATCTTCAACCAGGCCGATCTGATCGCAGCGCTCGACTCCGGAAAGATCGGTGGCTACGCGACCGACGTCGTCGAAGGCGAGCCGATCGGCGCCGATCACGTGCTGCTCAAGGCCAGGAACGTCATCGTCACGCCGCACCTCGGCGGCTATTCGCTCGTCTCGCTGCGCGGCATGGGGGCGACGATGGTCGATGACATGGGCCGTGTGTTCGTCGACAACAAATTCCCCGGCGTCATCGCCAACCCGGCGGTCGATCTCGAAAACTCGCGGATTGCCAAGGCGAGACAGTCGGCCGTCTGAGCTCTGGAAGAATTACCGCAGAGGCACAGAGACGCAGAGATTACGCAGAGAAAAAGCACGATCTATAGCTTTTCTCTGCGCTTCCTCAGCGCCTCTGCGCCTCCGCGGTGGGTGTTCGCTGTGCGCGCCCAAAAAGCGCGCGAGAACCCCTAGACGTTGTACGCGCTCGCCGACGTCGTTCCGCCCTTGCCCGTCCAGTTGGTGTGGAAGAACTTGCCGCGCGGCTGGTCGATGCGCTCGTAGGTGTGCGCGCCGAAGTAATCGCGCTGCGCCTGCAGCAGGTTGGCCGGCAGGACGGCGCTACGGTACTGGTCGTAGAAATTGAGCGCGGTGGAAAACGCCGGCGTCGGAATCCCGCGCTTGGCAGCGGTGGCGACGATGTTGCGCCAGCCTTTTTGCGCTTTCCTGATTTCACCGCGGAAATAGTCATCGAGCATCAGGTTCATGAGCTGCGGATTGGTGTCGTAGGCTTCCTTGATCTTGCCGAGAAAGCGCGAGCGAATGATGCAGCCGCCACGCCACATCAGCGCGATGCCGCCGTAATTCAGCGACCACTTGTACTCTTTGGCGGCAGCGCGCATCAGCATGTAGCCCTGCGCGTAGCTGACGATCTTCGACGCGTAGAGCGCGTCGCGGATGTCGTTGATAAAAGCTTTTCTGCGCACCGGGTTGTTGGCAATTGAGGTGAGCGCCGGACGCGGCCCCTTGAGTTTGCGTGACGCCTTGACGCGCTCGTCCTTCAGGGCCGAGACGCAGCGCGAGTAGACCGCTTCAGCCATCAGCGTGATCGGGATACCGAGGTCCTGCGAGTTGATGACCGTCCACTTGCCCGTGCCTTTTTGCCCGGCGGTGTCGAGAATCTTGTCGACCAGCGGCGCCCCGTCGTCATCCTTCTTGGCGAGGATGTCGCGCGAGATCTCGATCAGGTAGCTGTCGAGGACGCCGAGGTTCCACTCCTTCAAGACCTCGTGCATCTCGTCGGCGCTCATGCCGAGGCCGTTCTTCATGATGTTGTAGGCTTCGCAGATGAGCTGCATGTCGCCGTACTCGATACCGTTGTGCACCATCTTCACGTAGTGGCCGGCGCCCATTTCGCCGACCCAGTCGCAGCACGGAAAGCCCTCGACCTTGGCCGAGATCGCCTGGAAGATGTCCTTGACGTGCGGCCAGGCGGCCGGACTGCCGCCGGGCATGATCGAAGGCCCCCGGCGCGCGCCTTCTTCACCGCCGGAGACGCCGGTGCCGATATACAACAGACCCTTGCTCTCGACATATTTCTGGCGGCGGTTGGTGTCTTCGAAGAGGGAATTGCCGCCGTCGATGATGATATCGCCGGCGTCGAGGTGCGGGATCAGCTGCTCGATGAAATCGTCGACGGGTTTACCGGCCTTGACCAGCATCATCACGCGGCGCGGCGTCTTGAGCTTGCCTACCATCTCCTCGATCGAGTGGGCACCGATGACCTTGGTACCCTTGGCTTCGTTGGCCAGGAACTGGTCGACCTTCTCGGTGGTGCGGTTGTAGGCGACGACGGTAAAGCCATGGTCGTCCATATTGAGGATCAGGTTCTGGCCCATCACGGCGAGGCCGATCAGTGCGATGTCAGCTTTAGGTTCCATTATTCTCTTTCGATGGTCGGGCGCGCGCCCCGGCGGCGTTAGTCAGGTGCATAAAAGAGCGGCGAGCGCGAGGCGGGGAAAAACGGGCTCGCGAGAGTGCATTTAACCCGAAAACCGCCTTGAATTCAAGGCTGGAGGGAAGGCCGCGAAGCCTCCGGAGGGCAACGCTGCCCTCCGGATCGCCGCTACTTGGCGACTTCGAGCGAAGCGAGTTTGCCGCCCGATTCGACAAATGACTTAATCCACAGGGGCATTTTTCCACGCCCGGTCCAGTGGTTTTGGCCGTCGGAATATTTGATCCGGACTTTTTGCTTGAAGACGCCCGCCTCGGGTTTTGTGCCTCTGCCCGTCGGGAAAATATCGGCGAGCGAAAAACCGGCTGCACCAAGTTCAGCGAGAATCCGCTTCTTCATGTCCTGCTTGGCCTCTTCACGCCTCGCCTTGATCTGTTCGTCGATTTGCCCCTGCAAGGCGGTTAAATCAGAAACCGAAAGACCATCCAGAGAAACTGTGTTTTTAACCATCGTTATTCCCATCCTTAAAAAAAGACACTGAGCGGAGATTATATCCTGCTCTTCTGAATTTCATCACACATGTTACCCATCCGATTATAAGATAAATACGGTGACCGCTCTCTCCGCCGATCACCCGTGCCGGCGGCAAGGCGCTCGGCAGGCGCGAGCGCCTTGAAATAGCCGTTCGCGCCCCCATCTAGTTCGCGCTCGCCGGCTGCCTGAACGGATGCGGCAGCGCCATATCAATCATAAAACCACTTTCACGGAGTTTTTCAATGGGCGCCAACAAGGAAACCCTTGGCTTTCAGACCGAGGTCAAGCAGCTGCTCAACCTGATGATCCACTCGCTGTACAGCAACAAGGAAATCTTCCTGCGCGAGCTCATTTCGAACGCCTCGGACGCCTGCGACCGCTTGCGCTTTGAAGCGCTGAATAACCCGGCGCTCTATGGCGACGACGCGGAACTCAAAATCCACGTTTCCTTCAACAAGGCGGCGCGCACGCTGACTATTGTCGACAACGGCATCGGCCTGTCGCGCGACGAAGCGGTCGAGCACCTCGGGACGATCGCCAAGTCGGGAACGCGTGAATTCTTCTCGGCGCTGACCGGTGACCAGGCCAAGGACGCCAACCTCATCGGGCAGTTTGGCGTCGGCTTCTATTCCTCGTATATCGTCGCCGACAAGGTGACGGTGATATCGCGTCGCGCCGGCCTCGAGGCGAATCAGGCGGTGCGCTGGGAGTCGGCCGGCGAAGGTGAGTTCACCGTCGAGATGGTCGATAAAGCGGCGCGTGGAACCGAGGTTACCCTGCATCTGCGCGCTGGCGAAGACGATTTCCTGTCCGGCTGGAAGCTGCGTCAGACGATACGCAAATACTCGGATCACATCACGCTGCCGATCGTGATGAAGACGGAGAAATGGGACGAAGAGAAGAAGGAACAGGCGACCACCGACGAGGACGAAACGGTCAACCAGGCTTCAGCCCTGTGGGCGCGGTCGAAGTCCGAGATCACCGACGAGCAGTACAAGGAGTTCTACAAGCACGTCGCGCACGACTTCGAAGACCCGCTGGCTTACGCTCACGCCCGCGTCGAGGGCAAGCAGGAGTACACGCAGCTTCTCTACATCCCGCAACGCGCGCCGTTCGATCTCTGGGACCGCAACGCGCGCCACGGCATCAAGCTTTACGTTCGTCGCATCTTTATCATGGACGACGCTGAGCAACTGATGCCGCTCTATCTGCGCTTCGTGCGCGGCGTCGTCGATTCGAGCGATCTGCCGCTTAACGTGTCGCGTGAAATCCTCCAGCAATCGCGCGACATCGAAACGATACGTGGCGGCTGCGTGAAAAGAGTGCTCGGCCTGCTCGAAGGCATGGCCGACAACGAAGATTCTGCGGAAAAGGAAAAGTACGCGAAGTTCTGGAAGGAGTTCGGCCGCGTCCTCAAGGAAGGCACCGGCGAGGACTTCGCCAACAAGGAGCGCATCGCCAGGCTCTTGCGCTTTGCCTCGACGCACGCCGATACAACGGACGAAACGGTGTCGCTTGCCGATTACGTCGCGCGCATGAAGGAGAGCCAGGAAAAAATCTATTACGTTACGGCCGAGACCTTCACCGCGGCCAAGAACAGCCCGCATCTCGAGATCTTCCGCAAGAAGGGCATCGAAGTGCTGCTGCTCTCGGACCGCGTCGACGAATGGGTCACCGGCAACTTGACCGAGTTCGACGGCGAGCCGCTGCAGTCGGTCGCCAAGGGCGGTCTCGATTTGGGCAAGCTCGAGGACGAAGCCGAGAAGAAGGAAGCCGAGCAGGCCGCCGACGAGTACAAGGAACTGCTCGACAAGA
>JBBRXI010000014.1:0-17484 GCA_038248575.1 Burkholderiales bacterium
AACATCCACCTCCTGGTCGGTGACTTCAACGTGTTCGGGTACACGCTCCTGCCATGAGCGGGCAAATCCGTTCATTTTCGAGCAGTATCGATGTGTTCAGGCTGCGCTGGACGAGCGGCGTATCGAGCCATGTCGCCAAGACATTTGTGGCTTGTAACAAGGGACTTCGCGTTGTTCTCACGAGAGTTTCTCCGTGTCCGCCCGCGCCAGTGTAGCGGCGCGTTGTCGGGCGTCGATGCGCAGTGAGAGAACGATGGAGACGGTAATGATCGATGCAACGACGCTCAGTGAAACCAGCACCGGGATTTTGATCAGATCAATCAGCATCATTTTGACGCCAATGAACATCAAGACGATGGCCAGGCCATACTTGAGCAGCGAGAAGCGATCGGCCACATCGGCGAGAAGAAAGTACATCGCTCGCAATCCGAGGATGGCAAAAATGTTCGAGGTCAAGACAATGAACGGGTCGGTGGTAATGGCAAAGATGGCCGGGATCGAGTCGACCGCGAAGATCAGATCCGACAGCTCAATGAGAACCAGCACCAGCAAGAGTGGGGTCGCGTAGCGGACCCATTTCCCCCCCTCTTCTTTCATGACGAAGAAGCGCTCGCCGTGGAGTTCGCGGGTCACCTTGATGTGACGTTTGATCCAGTTGACGACCGGATTCTTATTCAGATCGGGCTTCTGTTCGGCGAAAACCCACATCTTGACGCCCGTGATCAGCAGGAATGCACCGAAGACATAGAGCAACCAGTGGAACTGGGTGATCAGCCACACACCGGCAAAGATCAGTACCGTGCGCATGACGATGGCGCCGAGTACGCCCAGGATCAGCACGCGCTTCTGAATATTGAGCGGAATCGCGAAGAAACTGAAGATAATCAGCCAGACAAATACGTTGTCAACCGCCAGCGATTTCTCGATCAGGTAACCGGTGATGTACTGCAGCGTCTTTTCATTGGCCACTTGGCGCCCCATGGCGCCGTCCAGATACCACCACAGCAGGCCGGCGAAGAGCAATGAGACGCCCACCCAGATGCCGGACCATGTGGCCGCTTCCTTGAACGAGACACGATGCTCCTTGCCGCCACCGACCACAAACAGGTCGATCGCGAGCATGATCAGAACGATCGCGAAAAATCCAGTCCACATCCACCAGGTGCCAATTGTTTCCATTGCTACTCGTCTTCCTGACAGGTCTTGCGATTACGGCCTATTTTTCGGCCAGATGGTCTTAAGTGCTGGCCGAGCGCGACCCCGAGTGGGCCGCCCTATGACGAAGTGATCGCGACACATCCGACACGTCGAAAAGATCGATTGCCCACGTCTCGATGGCTTGCGTGAGCAAGACGGCCTCGCCGCAGTCGACCCTCTGATCCGCGTCCACGATGTCGAGTATCGTTCGCAGCACCGTCTTCTGTAGCGCCTTTTGCTGGATTTCACCGAGCAAGTGGTCCACTGTTTCGGCGTCGATTTCGAACGGTTCGGACGAGTCTAGGCGGGCGTGCTCCTGTATGTCTTCAAAGAACTCCTGAATAAGCTGGTTGAAACGCTCGGGGTCGATCCCGACACGACGGACGATGTCGTGATGCTTCATCAGTTGCAGTTCGCTCGGATTGAGCGCCCCGTCGGCCAGCAAGGCCAGAACGATGATTCTGGCCACGGCATCGGGGCTGTCGGTCCGATAGTGACGCATGATTTTCCCTCATAGCGTTCATTCAAACAGCGCTGGATTGTCGTTTCTGCGCTGACACGTAGGCACTATGCTGGTTACAACCTATATAATCCAATTAAACAAATTCACTTGATTTATTTGTTGAGGCCTATAGATGCCACGTCGTCGCATCACCTTCCGCCAGCTTGAAACCTTTTCGGTCGTGGCCCGCTTGTGCAGCTTTTCCAAAGCGGCCGAGGCATTGCATCTGACGCAGCCGGCAGTATCGATCCAGATAAAGCACATCACCGACACCATTGGGTTGCCGCTTTTCGTGCAGACCGGCCGCGACATCGCGCTGACTTCGGCGGGCGACGAGTTGCTGACGACGGTGCGCAGCCTTGACGACGTCTGGAGTCGTTTCGAGTCGGCCGTTGACGAATTGAAAGGGCTCAAGCGAGGCAAGCTACGCGTCGCTCTGGTGACGACAGCCAAATATTTCCTGCCGCGCATGCTGGGAGACTTCTGCCAGCACTATCCAGCAATCGATATCGAACTGGAAATTGCCAATCGGGAAAAGATCGTCGAACGTTTGCGCAGCAATCAGGACGACCTGTATGTCATGTCTTATCCTCCCGACGATCTGGATATAACGACGCATCCTTTTCTGGATAACGAATACGTGGTCTTGGCGCCTGCCGCGCACTGGGCAGTTGGCAAGAGGCTGAAGTTTACCGATCTGGTGGGCGAGCCTTTTCTCTTGCGTGAAGTCGGTTCCGGCTCCCGCCATATCGTTGACCAGTACCTTTTGGCGAACGGGCTTCACCCGAAGGTGCGGCTTTCAATGGCCAGCAACGAGGCGATCCTGGCGCTGGTGGCGAGCGGGATGGGCTTGTCGGTCTTGTCGCGCCATGCGCTGGGGGCCGATCCGGGGCGTGAGGGGCTGGCTTTACTCAGCGTCGACGGGTTCCCCCTAAAACGACCGTGGAACGTCGTTTACCTGAGCAACAAGGTGCTTTCTCTGCCGGCGCAACGATTTCTCGATGAACTTCTGCACAGTGGCATGGCAGTTTGATGCCGTGGCGCAATAACACGCCAAGCCTAGCCCGATAGTCCCCTTAGCGAAATTCATATACAATTCAGTTTTCTATTCATTTGTTTATTCACACAGATGCCGCCTCGTGCTGAGCGCCTTCGCCTCTGCTTCGCGCAAGGCCCGTTAACGTCGCGCCAACTCGTTGAAAGACTGCAGATAAGCCAGCCAACGGTGTCGCGTGCCGTGGCCATGCTCGGTGAAGAGATCGTGCGCTTGGGTGCTGGCCGAGCCATTCAATACGCCCTGCGCGATTCGGGCCGGGGCCTCGCGAACATTCCCGTTTATCGCGTGAGCGTCGATGGCACGCTGCGCCAGTTCGGGCTGCTGACGCCGGTACGGCCCGACGGTTTCGTCATGCGCCAGGAAAACGGCGTCACTGTGCACTGCGATGGTTTGCCATGGTGGCTGCTCGATATGCGGCCGCAGGGCTTTCTCGGCCAGATCTATGCCGAGCACCACGCAGCTGCACTCGGGTTGCCGTCCCGACTCTCCGAGTGGTCCGACACGCACGTGCTGCGGGCCCTGGTAGCGCACGGCGAAGACGTCGTCGGTAATCTCCTGCTTGGCGATATTGCTCGCGATCGCTTCATCAACGCGCCCCCGTCGGTTTCCGTCGATCGCACGCAATACCCGGCACTCGCCGAAGCGGCCGAACGCGGCGATCTTCCTGGGTCGTCGGCCGGCGGGGAGCAGCCAAAGTTCCTAGCATTCACCGACCGGCACGTCCTCGTCAAATTCACCTCGGCGGCGGCAGACAACCCCGTCGCACGGCGCTGGCGCGACCTGCTGGTAGCGGAGCATAGCGCTGCGCGAGTGCTTCACGTTGCCGGCGTTCCGGCCTCGAACGCGCGGCTATTAGATTTCGCCGGAAGGCGTTTCCTCGAAGTCGAGCGCTTTGACCGCGTCGGGAACCTGGGGCGCCGCGCTGTTCATTCGCTGTCCTCGCTCGACGCCGAGTTCGTTGGCGAGGCCAACCAGCCTTGGCCGCTACTCGCGGCGAGGCTCGCGGCACAAGGCACGATTACCGCCGAAGCGGCCGCGGGCGCTACGCTGTTGTATGCCTTCGGTACGTTAATCGGCAATTCCGACATGCACAACGGCAACCTGTCGTTCCTCAGCGAGCACGGCCGGCCGTACCAGTTGGCGCCAGCGTATGACATGCTGCCGATGGCGTTTGCGCCGCGCAGCGGCGGCGCTTTGCCCGGGCGATTGCCGCCAGCGCGACTGCACCCGGGCGTCCCGCCGCAGGCATGGCGTCAGGCGCTCGCACTCGCCGACGCGTTTATCGGCGCCATGAACGACGATAGACGGCTTTCCGACGACTGGGAGCCGTGCAACGACGCACTGAAGTGGCATATCGAAGACGCCCGCGTGAAGATCGGCCGCTTGGGGTGAGCGCGACACGCAACGGCTCGTTGTGGTTGTGGCTGTCGGTAAGCGTGAGAAAAGCGCTGTGTACAAGGCAGCGGCGGCGAGATGATTGATCTTTTGCTGACCCACGACCAGGGAAGCGGCCGTGCATTGAACAGCACCCAACACCGCACTATTGGCTCGGCGGAATTATGTTTGAATACTGAGGATTCGTCACCCCGGCGAAGGCCGGGTCCGGGTGAGAAACCTATGCGTTTACTGGATTCCGGCCGTCGCCGGGCTAAAGCCCAGGCGCAGCGCGCGCAGCAGCGCCGCCATGCGCACGATGCTCACCTGGATGCCGATCAGGCAGGCCAGCGTGCGCTTCAGGCGAATGTCCGGATTCGTGGTTTGATTCTTACGGGTGGCACGGACAACCCTCCCCGGTTTTCGCCAGCGATTATTACGAAACGCGGGCTTTCGACGTTCGCGCACGGCCATCCTGTGCACAGCCGCCGATCGCCCGATAAAACGGGCTCGCACACGGTGTGCGAGGCGCGTCAGGTGCTGGCCTCGAGGTAGAAGTCGACGCGACCCTGCGGCGCGAGGTACTCGATGACTTCGCGCGGGAGATCGCGGGGGGCGACGGCGTTCTGGATCGTTTCGTCGGCCCCCTGGATGTCGAGGAGCAGCGCTTCGCTGCGCGGCACGCTGACGTCGTAGAGCATGACGAGTGGACGCAACAGGTCGCGCGAGCGTGACTCGATGACCAGGCCGTAGCTGCCGTCGTTGAGCATGACAAAGGTCCCCGGCGGATAGACGCCGAGCGCCTTGACGAAAGCGCCGAGGATTTCCGGATCGTGCGCGCCACTCTCCTTTTTGAACAGATGGGCGATGGCTTCCGAGGGCGCCAGCGCGGTTTTCGGATCGAGCGGGTTGCACAGGTTGTCGTAACGGTTGGCGATGGCGACGATGCGCGCGAGCTTTGGCGTCTTGCTGCCGACGAGGCCGTTTGGATAGCCCTTGCCGTCCCAGGTTTCGTGATGACAGGCAATGACGTTCTTGACCGCGAGCGGCATGTCCTTGATCGGCGCGACGACTTTGAGCCCGTAGCCGGTGTGCGCGCGATAGAACTGCTCGTCGGCGGCGTTGCGATGGGTGTTGCGCTGGACGCGCGCGGGAATTTCGGAAAGACCGACGTCGTGTAGCATCGCGCCGAGACCCAGGCAGCGCATATCCTCCTCGGGAAGGCTGAGGCTCTTGCCGATGAGCAGCGAAACAACCATGACATTCATGGCATGATTGGGCGCGCCGACGTCGGGCTTTTTCAGGTTGACCAGATGCACGGCGACGCTGCCCGCCTTGATCAGGTTGCCGACCAGCCGATCGACGATGGCGCGGCTGTGCACATTGGCGTCGGCCGGTTTAGCGCCGAGTTCGTCGAAAATCTGGCGAATCGAACCCGTTTCCTGTTCGAAAAGGCGGGCGCAGCGCGCGATGCTGTCGCGCGCCTCGCGCACCCGCTCGACCCGGTCGCGTTTGTTGTCGAGCAGCGCGTTGAGTGTTCCCTGCGTGAAGTCGTCTTCTTCGACCTCGTCGCGCGCTTCGGGCAGTGGCTGGGCCGTGCTGCGCTGCGGATCCCATTCGATCGATTTGAGGCCCATGCGCCGCAGCGCCTGAATCTGTTTGACGTTGCTGATGCGAAAGCGATTGCGCAGGAAGGGGTGCTCCATCCACAAGGCCGATTCAAGTGAAATGAAGATACCCGGCTGGAGTCGATCGATTGGAACGGATGGCATTATGGTTACCGGTCTGGGGCTGGAACGATTATGCGGCGCCCGGCGCGCCGGTGCAACCGGACCGCGGTCGCTTGCGGGCTATGGTGATTGTCATATTTTTATCCGGGCGCCACAAGGGGCACGACCGACTTCACCCGGCGCACAGCGCCAGCAGCGCTCAAGGCACCCGGGCGCCGATGATTTTACCGCGCACCATCGCCTATACTGGCGACTGGACTGACGGAGAGATTGGCGTGATAGCACAGAGGGCGTCCCATCGTTTTGGCGTTATCGGCGGGCTTAGCGCGCTCGCCTGCGCCGACGTCGTTTTTAAACTCGTCAAGCTCGCGGCATCGCCGAACGCGGCCGCGCAAAGTGATATTGTCTTCGAGCAGCACCCCTTTGCCGAGAGCGAGCTGCCAGGCAGCGAAGCGGCGAGTGTCAACGCCCGCAAGCTTTACGTCTTCGACATGATCCGGCGCTTCGAACAGCGCGCGGTCGACGCGGTGATCATGCCTTGTTTCATCAGCCACACCTTTCTTGGCGAGTTGCAAGCCGAGATCAGGTTGCCGGTCGTCGACATCATGGCAGCGCTGCGCGCGCACATCGAGCAGCGTCATCCGAACGCGGTCAGGATCGGCGTGCTGACGTCCGACTATGTGCGCTCGCGTGGCCTTTTCGAAAAGTACTTTGCCGGTACCCACTGCGAACTCGTCTACCCGCGTGCCGAAGTGCAGCGCGACTGCCTGATGCAGGCCATATACGGCGCGCAGGGGATCAAGTCCGGGCATCTGCAGGGCGAGTCGGTCGAGCTTCTCGCAGCGGCCTGCCGTGACCTGCTGGCGCAGGGCGCCGATCTTATCGCGCCGGGCTTTAGCGAAATCCCGCTGGTCATCGACGCGCTCTGCGAGAGAGGCTTGCCGGTGATCGACGTCAATCAGGTCTATGCGCGCTACGCGATGGACTTTGGCGGCGCGCGGTCGGCTCGGCCATTCAAGATCGGCGTCGTCGGTGGCGTCGGCCCGGCGGCGACCGTCGATTTTCTCGACAAGATCGTGCGCAACACGCCGGCGCGCCGCGACCAGGAGCACATCAAGGTCGTCGTCGAGCACAACCCGCAAATTCCCGACCGCACCGAAAATCTCATCGGCGAAGGCGCCGACCCGACGGTCGCGCTCTACGCCGCGTGCAAGAGGCTCGAAGCCGACGAGGCCGACCTGATCGCCATTCCCTGCAATACGGCGCATGCCTTTGTCGAGCGCATCCAGCCCTATCTCTCGATCCCCATCGTCAACATGCTCTTCGAGACCGTCGCCTACATCGGCAGGCATCATCCCGAACGCACGCTCGTCGGCCTGCTCGCCACCTCGGGAACGATCGCCAGCCGCGTCTATCACGACATCGCCGCCAAGGCCGGGCTGACGCTGCTCGTTCCCGGCGAAGACAATCAGGCGCGGGTGATGCGCGCGATCTACGGCGAGAAAGGCATCAAGGCCGGCTTCACCGCAGGCGAATGCCGGGACGACCTGCTCGCCGCGTTGCACGAACTGGTCGCGCGCGGTGCGCAGATCGCCATTCTCGGCTGCACCGAACTGCCGCTGCTGCTCGCGCAGAACGAAGCTTTCGAGCTCGGCGGACAGCACATCGTGCTGCTCGACCCGACCGAAATCCTCGCACGCAAGTGCGTAAGCTTCGCCGCGGCGGCGGCAAAACCGCTGCCCGGCGCAGTTTAAGTAATCGCTGCCGCGGCGGCTTGCTCAGTGAACAGGCCGACGCCGGCGACCGGCCGGCGAGTCTTTGCTATGCTAGCGGCTTTCGCCGGGCCGGCGCCGACGCCTGCCCCGCGCACCCACTAAGAGAATGCTGATATGGCGTCTTTGCAGGAGCAGTTTTTGAAAGCCGGGCTGGTTGACAAGAACAAGGCCAAACAAGCCCACCAGGAGAAAAGCAAGCAGCAGAAGGTCGAGCGCCGGACCGGCACGCAGAGCGTCGATGAAGCGCGCCTCGCCGCCCTTGAGACGCAACGCAAGAACGCCGAGCGGGCGCGCAGACTCAACGCCGAGCGCGATGCGGCCGCCAAGCAAAAGGCGATCGCCGCGCAGATCGCCCAGATGGTGCAGAACAGTCGCCAAAGCAAGGGCGCCGGCGATATCGCCTACAACTTCACGCACGCCAACAAGATCGTGCGGATTCACGTCTCGGTCGCCGTCCAGGGGCATCTGATGGCCGGCCGTTTGGTCATCGTCTGCCAAGGCGGCAGCAGCGAACTCGTGCCGCGGGTCATCGCCGACAAGATCGCCGAGCGCGACGCCTCTATCGTCGTGCGGGTGAACAAGACGAGCAGCGAGATCGGCGCTGACGATCCGTATGGCGCCTTCAAAATCCCTGACGACTTGATGTGGTAGCTCGAGCGCCTGATGGCACGGCAGGCGCAGGCAATGACTCCGGGCTGAACGAAGAGTTTACGCTGTCAACCAACGATGGAGAACCATGATGCGCAATCACGTACCGAACGTCATTTGCAAAACCCGAGTCCGCAATGAGGCCCTGGGCGGGTCCAACCCCTTCGAGTGGAAGGATCTCTGCAGCGACGAAATCTTCAAGGGCAAGAAGGTTGTCGTCTTCTCGCTGCCCGGCGCCTTCACGCCGACCTGCTCGACGTCGCATCTGCCGCGCTACGAGGAACTCTACGCGGACTTCCAGGCGCAAGGCGTTGATGCTGTCGTCTGCATTTCGGTGAACGACGCCTTCGTCATGTACCAGTGGGGCAAGAGTCAGAACGCGAAAAACGTCTTCCTGCTCCCCGACGGCAACGGCGACTTTACGCGCAGAATGGGCATGCTCGTCGACAAGAGCAACCTCGGCTTCGGCCAGCGCAGTTGGCGTTACTCGATGTACGTCGAGGATGGCGAGATCAAGAAGCTCTTCGCCGAGCCGGGCTTCGACGACAACTGCGCGACCGACCCCTTCGAAGTCTCTGACGCCGACACCATGCTCGATTATCTGAAGAGCCGCTGACCTGACGCGGCCGCCCGGACAAGGCGGCCGTGCGCCTGCCCGCGCCGAGCGGTCGGATGCCCGCCGCCGTGCACACCTGCGCCGTCAGTCTTCCTCCCACGCCACGCGCATGGTCACGAATTCCTCGGCCGCCGTCGGGTGGATGCCGATCGTCGAGTCGAACAACGCTTTGGTCGCTCCGGCGCGCATGGCGATGGCGATGCCTTGCATGATTTCGCCCGCGTCCGGCCCCATCATGTGAGCGCCGACGACGCGATCGCTCGCCGCGTCGACGATGAGCTTCATGAAGCTCTTTTCGTCGCGCCCGCTGAACGCGAACTTCATCGGCTTGAAAGTCGATTTGAATAGCCGGATCTCGCCGAACTTGACGCGCGCCTCGTCCTCGGTAAAGCCGACCGTGCCGATGTTCGGCTGGCAGAAAACGGCGGTCGGGATGAACTCGTAATCGACCCGGTCTTCAAGCCCGCCAAACTGGCGCCGCGCGAACGCCATGCCCTCGGCCAGCGCGACTGGCGTCAGCTCCATGCGGCCAACGACATCGCCGACGGCAAAAATGCTCGGCTCGGACGTGCAGTAGTTTTCATCGACCTCGATGGTGCCACCAGCGGCGATTGTGACCTTGACGTTCTCGAGGCCGAGGCCGTCCAATTCAGCCTTGCGACCCGTGGCGTAGAGCACCGCATCGACTTCAAGCGTGCCACCGTCGGTGAGCAGAACCTGCAGGCCGTCGGCCCCCCTGGCGATCGACTGCACATGGACATCGAAGCGCAGATCGACGCCGCTCTTGCGGATCTCTCGAACCGCGTGCGCGCGGATGTCAGCGTCAAAGCCACGCAGGAAAAGCGGCCCGCGGTACAACTGGCAGACGCGCGCGCCGAGGGCGTTGAAGATGCCGGCAAATTCGACTGCGATATAGCCGCCGCCGACGATCGCCAGACGCTTGGGGAATTGCTCAAGATCAAACACCTCGTTCGAACTGATTACATGCTCGCTGCCCGGAAATTGCGGAATGTGTGGCCAGCCGCCGGTGGCAATCAGAATTTTTCCCGCCCGATAACGCTGCTCGCCGACGGCGACGGTGTGGGCATCGACGATTCGCGCCCGACCGTTGATGACCTCCGCTTTGACCCCGGTCAGCAGGTTCTGATAGACGCCGTTGAGGCGGGATATTTCTTTTTTCTTGTTGTCGCGCAGCGTCGCCCAGTCGAAGGTCGGGGAATCACTGCGCCAGCCGTAGTTCTGCGCGTC
Organism: Burkholderiales bacterium; assembly: GCA_038248575.1. GTDB lineage: Bacteria > Pseudomonadota > Gammaproteobacteria > Burkholderiales > Rhodocyclaceae > Propionivibrio. Next base: position 10,148 of record JBBRXI010000014.1, read on the forward strand.
CTTGAAGGCCTTGCCAAATTCACCGGCGTAGACGTAAAGCTTCTTCGGCACGCACCCGACATTCACACAGGTGCCGCCCATGTAGCGGTCTTCGGCGATCGCCACTTTGGCGCCGAATCCCGCCGCCATGCGCGCCGCCCTGACGCCGCCCGACCCGGCGCCGATCACGAAAAGGTCGTAGTCATAGTGTTCCACAGGGCGTTCCTCGCATTTCTCGATGCGCCAGTCTAACAGTTTGGCAACGCCGCTTGCCCCAGGAAGCGCTCAACGAGTATTAACGGCGATCGAAATTCGCACGTTCTATGGAACTCGGGGCTATGTTGTCCTGAATCGGCTAACTTGCTGTCGCAACATCTGGGCTAGTCCAACCAGACCTTGTGCGCGCTCACTAGAATTCGTTGCCGAGAGGTGAACCTCTTCAGTACCTCGGGCAATTTGCTCTATGCGCTGCGCAATGTCGGTGCTGGCTGCGCTCTGTTCATGCAAGGCCAACTTGATTGAATCAACAACGTCACGAACCGAAGTAGTCGCTTGATCGAGGCCACGAACGGACGACTGAACTTCCTTGATATGTTTAGCCCCCTCAAGCGCAAGGTTTTGGGTTTTGGCCATATGGTCCTGAGCTGTTTTGGTACTGCTCTGAACACCCGCAATCATCGTCGAGATTTCCAGCGTTGAAGCGGTCGTGCGCTCAGCCAGCTTCCTGACTTCGTCGGCCACCACGGCAAAACCTCTCCCCTGTTCGCCAGCGCGTGCCGCTTCAATGGAGGCGTTCAGCGCGAGAAGATTGGTTTGGTCGGCAATCTCGCGAATGGTCTTGGCGATCCCATCGATGCTATCGACCTTGTGGGTTAGTTCTGCCATCGTAGCCGACGACTGGATCATGCTATCGGCTACTTTATTCATGGTGTCGGTGGTTGCTGTAACACTGCTGAGGCCTTCGCGCACTTCCACTTCAGCATTCACGGATAAAGAAGCAGCCTGAGTCGCATGTTCAGACATGACCCCTATACTGACCGTCAGCTGCTCGACAGCTGCCGCGATGGCCGACGTGGCCGAACTTTGCTCCTTTGTCTCCCTGGAGACGTTTTCGGCGTTGCTCCGCAGACTATCGCTGGTTTGCCGTACGTCTTCTGCGCTGAGTGAAATTCTGCTGATGAGATCACGCAATGTTGTCTGCATTTCATGCGCTGCCGCTAGAATGCTTTTCGAGTCTGCTTTGCCCAGCTCGATAGGGTGAGTAAGGTCACCTGCAGCGATACGATTGAGGGCCAGGGCGGTATAGTCCGGTTCCGCGCCAACCTGACGGAAAACACCGCGACCGACAATAACGGTTATCAGAACAACTAGGACCAGGACAAGACTGCTCACGATCATCGCCCCGGATATCGACGCATTTAGGACGGCAACCAGTTCAGTCCTTTTCATACCGGCTTGCTTTTCGCTCTGTTTTACCTGATCCAGCAAGATGTCTCGCACGGCACGGCACGCCATGCCGGTGTTTCTTGCGGAGAAAGGAGTGCAGTGGCTTCGCCAATCTGACTGCCCTTGGCGAGTTCAAGAACTTTTATCTGTAGTGGCCGCCAAGCCGCAATACGGGCTTCAAGTTCAGCCACTTTACTGGCTTCTGTGGCGGTTTTTTTCATGAGTTCGACCAAGCGCACGCTTTCTTTGGTGAATATCTCGGCCGCACTGCTGTAGTTGTCATAGCCCTTCTTGTTGGCCGGATCGAGAATGATATTCCTTAAAGCCTGCCCCATCTGCAGACCATTCGCGTAAGTCACGGTAGCACTGCGATTCAGCGCGACATGTTGCTCGACAAACTCCAAGAGATACGTCTTGCTACGCTGCGAATACCAGAGTGTCGACCCCGCAAGTAATATCACGCCGAGGGAACTGACCAGACCCAGTAACAGAAGACGGGCTTTCAATGATTGGAATTTGTTTAGCATTTTTTATCCCTGTCATACTTTCCATCGCACTAGCGCTAAGTTTTACCTCGCTGCCAATGCGCATATTATCTGTTCAGTGACTCCTTTGGAACGACTATATCGAGAACTATTTTTGACCGGTTATTCGCATACGGCATATTGGTTTGGAATGTCGAACGTCATATTGTGTATCTTGTGCCACAACGTCTCGCGGCTGATTCCGAGCCGGGTGCATACTTTTCCGGTTGAGTGCCTGGCAAGCAGGTTGCGGATGATGTCAGGCCCCATCTGCTTGAGCGAGTTGCTTTCGGTGAGCATAGGGATCGGAGCGGGGTCGGAGCGAATGGCAAATCGTTGCACAATGCTCGCCATCTATATCGTTGCTCGCCAACGCGGCTATCGGTCAGCGCGCGATCATGGACGCCTCGGGATTTCGACCTGCCTGGCTGCCGAGTCTGTAAGTGCTTGTCACCCAACAATTTAAAGGGATTTCACCCATGAAAACAGTGTTGCTCAAAAAGCCCGGCGATATCCGCATCGGCGAAGCCGAAAAGCCAACGCGCGTGGCCGACCAGGTCTTGATCAAGGTGCGCAGCGCCGGCATTTGCGGCTCCGACATCGGCGCCTACAAAGGCGTGAACCCGCTCGTCAGCTACCCGCGCGTCATCGGCCACGAGATCGCCGGCGAGGTCATCGAAGTCGCCGACGACGAGGTCGAACTGATGCCCGGCGACCGCGTCATCCTCGAGCCCTACGTCTACTGCGGCCACTGCTATCCGTGCTCGATCGGCCACACCAACTGTTGCGAAAACCTGACCGTGCGCGGCGTGCACATCGAAGGCGGCATGGCCGAATACGTCTCGCACCCGCGCCACCTGTTGCACAAGGTTCCCGACTCGATCCCGTGGGCGCTGGTGCCGATGGCCGAGCCGCTGGTCATCGCCATGCACGCCGTCCAGCAAGCGGAGACCAAAGCCGGCCAACACCTGGTCATCACCGGCGCCGGTCAGATCGGCCTGCTCGCCGCGCAGTACGCGCTCACCCTTGGCGCGCTACCGATCGTCGTCGACCCGGTCGACGCACGCCTGGCGCTCGCCAAAACGCTGGGCATCGTCCACACGATCAACCCGGTCGCGACCGATGCGCTTGAAGCGATCAGGGCGATCACCGAAGGGCGCATGGCCGAAGTCGTTATCGAAGCCTCCGGCGATGCGCGCGCGATACGCGGCGCGATCGACTACGTCGCTTACGCCGGGCACATCGCACTGGTCGGCTGGCCGAAGAACGAGATCGCGCTGCCGACCGCGCTGCTCACCAAGAAGGAACTCACCGTGCGCGGTTCGCGCAACAGCGTCGGCCAGTTCCCCGAAAGCCTGCGCCTGATCGCCGAAGGCAAGGTCAACGTCGCCGCGCTGCTGACGACGACCGTGTCGATGGACGAGACGCCGGCGATGGTCGCCGACATTGCCGAGCATCCCGACCGCTATCTGAAAGTAACCTGCCTGTTCTGACCCGCTGAGCCGGCCGTCAGGGCAGCGCAGTCCCGCGCGCCGGCTGTCTGCTGCGCAACTGTCGGCTGGATGCGGGCGATTGCCGCCATGGCGGTTGGTCGCTTTTCGTCTCCCCATCCCCTGCACTTTCGTTGGAGTCATGCATTGAAGTCATTGGCTACGACCTCGCCGCGCGTTTTGCGCGCCCTCGCTACCCTCTGTTCGCCGGTATGCCGAGCGCCGCGAATTGCGTTGTCGCCTCAAGCGCTGGAATATCAACCGCAGGAACTGCGTCAGGCGCGCGTCGAGCCGAAGCCGTGTCCGGCAGGCGAGCAGAGGTCTCGCTCGCCCATGTACGCTGCCGTACATACTCGGTAGTGCACAGCCGCGAAGATTTCGCCGTGTTTCGTCTGCCGAGGCAGTATGAATTCGAGGACCATCCTTATCGTGTTAGCGAGCGTTGCCCTGACCTTGTTTGTCGGTCTCATCGCGCTCAACCTCACGGCCGGCGAGAAGAAGATCGGGCAAAGAATCGCTCACCTTTACGCCGCCGACGATGCGCAGTTTCGCCGCGCCATGGGCTTGCTGCTCGGACCGCCGCTCACTGACGGCAACCGTTTCGAAACGTTGCTCAACGGCGACGAGATTTTTCCGCCGATGCTGGCGGCGATCCGTGGCGCGCGCCGGAACATCAACTTCGAAAGCTACATCTATTGGTCCGGAACGGTCGGCCGGGAATTTGCCGAGGCGCTCGCCGAACGCGCGCGCGCCGGCGTCGCAGTCAATGTCCTGCTCGACTGGCTGGGCAGCAACAAGCTCGACGCCGACCAGTTCAAGTTGATGGAGGACGCCGGCGTGCGCATCCGCAAGTTCCATGAGCCGCACTGGTACCAGCTGCACCGGATGAATAACCGTACGCATCGCAAGCTGCTGATCGTCGACGGCGCGATCGGCTTCACTGGCGGCGTCGGTATCGCCGACGTCTGGGCCGGCCAGGCGCGCAACCCCGACGAATGGCGCGATACGCATTTTCGCGCCGAAGGGCCGGTCGTCGCGCAGATGCAGGCGGTGTTCATGGATAACTGGATCAAGATGACCGGCGAGGTGATGCACGGTGCCGACTATTTCCCGCCGCTCACGGCGCGCGGCGAAAGTAGCGGCCAGATGTTCAGCAGTTCGCCCGAAGGCGGCAGCGACAGCATGCGTCTGATGTATCTGCTGGCAATCACCGCGGCGACTCGTTCGATTCATTTGTCGAGCGCCTATTTCGTCCCCGACGACCTGACGATGCGGACGCTCGTCGCCGCCGCCCGGCGCGGTGTGCGCGTGCGCATCGTCACCCCCGGCCCGCACATGGACGCCGATACGGTGCGCAGTGCGTCGCGCGCCGGCTGGGGCGAACTACTCGCCGCCGGCGTCGAGTTCTTCGAGTACCAGCCGACGATGTATCACTGCAAGATCATGATCGTTGATGGCTTGTGGGCGTCGGTCGGTTCGACGAACTTCGACAACCGCTCGTTCTCGTTCAACGACGAAGCCAATCTCAATATCTTCGATACCGCCTTTGCCAGCCGCCAGATCGAAATTTTCGAAGCGGACGTCGCCCGCTCGAAGGCCGTCACCCTCGCGCAATGGAAAAACCGGCCGTGGACCGAGAAGCTCATCGAGCACACCGCCGCTTTGCTGCGCACACAGTTGTAAGCCCGCAGTTAATGGCCGGCAGTTATTGGGCCATTGGGCGGAGCGCCAAATAGCGGCCGTCAGCCCTTTTTTTTGCGCCACCTGCCGGGCATCGCGGCATACAATACCGCGAATTAGAACGGACTATGCGCTGAGCGCCGTTCGCCTGTAGCGCGCCAAACCAAGCAACGAAACAAGCAACGAAACACGCAACGACAGGCCCCTGCTTACGGCGGCGTTCGCCGGCCCTCAGAGACGATCAAATGGACAAGCCAGCGAAACCCGGTGAGCATTTCGTGAGCCCCGCTCAGTTGTGTATCGGGCTGTACGTTCATCTTGACTTGCCGTGGATCGCCCATCCTTTTGCTTTCCCGAGTTTCAAGATATCGTCAGCGGGGCAGATCAGCACGATTCAGGGGCTCGGACTGAGGGCGGTACATTATTCGCCCGCCAAGAGCGATTGCGCCCCGCTCGCCGAAAGCGAGCCGAACGCCGAGGCGGCAAGCGCAGACGAACCGGTTGCCAGCCGCGACAGCGATCCGGCGTACCAAGCCAAGCAAACGCGGATCAGGCGGCTGGTGGCGCAGCAAGCACGCGTCAAATCGTGTGAACGGGAGTTTCTCGGTACCACGCGGCGCATGCGGGCGGTTCGCCAAAACCTGTTTTCGCGGCCCGATCAGGTCTGCAAACTGGCTGCTGAAGGCGTGGCAAGGCTTGCCGACTCGATGCTCGTCGACGCCGAACTGTCGCTTCACCTGATGTCCGAACAGGCAGGCGGCGAAGACGTCTTTGACCACTCGCTGAACGTCGCACTGCTTTCGATGATGGTCGGCAAGGAAATGAAGTTGCCGGCGGACGACATCCATCTGCTCGGAATTGGCGCCCTGCTTCACGATCTCGGGCAGGCCGAAATTCCCGACCACATCAAGAACAAGTCCCAGCCGCTGAGCAAAACGGAAGTGGCGCTGATGCGCCAGCACTGCGCGTTCGGCGTCAGTCTGGGCAAGCAGCTCGGCCTGCCGCCCGAGGCGCTGCTGATCATTGCCCAGCACCACGAGCGCAGTGACGGCTCGGGTTATCCGCAGCAACTTGCCGGGTCGCAGCTCTCGCGCCTGGCGCGCATCGTCTCGATGATCGAAACCTACGACGAGCTGTGCAATGCCCGGCACGCGGCCCGCTCCTGCTCGCCGCACGAAGCGTTGGCGATCATCTACGCGCAGAAGGACAAACAGTTCGACGAGGCGACAGTCACCGCTTTCGTCCGCTGCCTGACCGTGTACCCGCCGGGGACGATCGTGCTGCTCTCCAACGGAACGCTCGGCATGGTGATCGAAGTCAATAGCTCACGCTTGCTCAAACCGGTGGTCATGGTGTACGACGCGGCGGTGGCAAACAATGATGCCATCATCGTCGATCTCGACGCTGAGGCCGACGTGACGATCAGCAAGGCGGTTAACCCGCAGCGCTTGCCGCCCGAGGTCGGCCAGTTCTTCGCGACCGGCAAACGCATGCCGTATTTTTTCAGCGCCGAGCCGGCGAGTGCGCATTAACAGCGCGCATTAACAGCCTTACCAGGACCAGCAAGGCGAGCAGACGTGGCGAACAGCCGGGTAAAAGACGATCGCCAGCGGCGCGCCGGCGCTACCACTATTTACGTTTTTCCCGGCCCGATCCACTTGGGAACGGTCGGCGGCGTATAGCGCGCAAAGCCCTCGAGCAGCGCCGCCGGGTCCGCTTCGACGATCAGCATGTCGCGCTGGTCGGCGCGGACGAACCCCTCGCCGGCAGCGTGATCGAGGAAGCCGATCAGGCCGTCGTAGTAGCCGGCGACGTTGAGCAGGCCGCAGGGCTTGCGGTGAAAGCCGAGCTGCGCCCAGGTCCACACTTCGAAAATTTCCTCGAAGGTGCCGATGCCGCCGGGCAGCGCAACAAAGCCGTCGGCAAGCTCGGCCATCAGCGTCTTTCTCGCGTGCATCGACGGCGTCACATGCAGTTCGGTCAGCCCGCTGTGCGCCAGTTCCTTGCACATCAGCGCCTCGGGTATGACGCCGATCGCGCTGCCGCCCAGACTCAACACCGCGTCGGCGAGGCGGCCCATGATACCGACGCGTCCGCCGCCGTAGACCAGGCCGACGTCGCGCTCGACCATGGCCTGCGCGAGCTGGCGCGCCGCGCCGGCATAGTCGTCGATCCGCCCGCTGCTCGAGCCACAATAAACGCAGAGCCTCTTCAGTTG
>JBBRXI010000015.1:0-17393 GCA_038248575.1 Burkholderiales bacterium
CCCGGTGGCTTCGGCAAACACCGTGGCGCGTAATAAATCGTTGGCTGCCGGGCGGCTCGCTTCGGCCGCCAAATCAACCGTCGTTGGCATCGAAATTGCTGGAGTGGCGAACGGCAATACCAGTAGAGGCAGGGTGCGTAGCATGCGAAGAAAGGGTGTCAGACCGAACGTCGTACGCAAAGAGGAATAATCATCCACCACGGTCTGTCGCTAAGCTGCAGTACAAGCGGTCAAAACGGCGCAGTACTCAAGTGTACTGAAGTCGCTCGCAATATCACTGCCAAATTCGGCGATGGTGTCATCTTCAGGATCGTGCCGCCAGTTGAGGAAAACCGTATTGCCGTTCGACGACGCCCGATCCAGCATGCGGAAGACATTGAGCAGTATCTTTGTGCTGCTCGAATTGAAGTAGCGCAGTTCGACATCAACTGTGATCTGCGAATCTTTCGTTTCGCCGAGATAACCCATCAGCGCGGCAACGACCGGACCGTAAAAGGCCAGTGCATTTTCCGGGAATGATTCGCCACGCAGCAGCAGATGGTGCCTGGAAAACTTGAAGTCGATCTCGGGCTTGTCGCGTTCGGCGGGGATGTAAAGGTCTTGCATGGACTCTCCGTTTGGATTTAGACGATGGCTTTAAGGAAGAAGAAGGTGAGTGCGTTGTTCGACCCGGGAACCGGCTCGAAGAGGAATTCGATCGGTGCGGACGCATCGCGCGCGACCGTCAGAAAACCAAGTCCGGCACCCTTGCTGTTGTCGTCCTGCTCGTCGCTGCGCAGTTTGCGCTTGTATTCAGCCTTGATCTCGTCGAACGACATGGCCCGGATGGCTTCCAGCTTTTCCCGCAGGCGCACGACGTGGCTGCTCGCCACGGCGTTGCCGGCAACAATGAAATAGCGTTCATGCTGGCGGCCGACGGTGACGTTGCCGCAGGTAGTCGAAGTGCTGCTGATTTCCTTATCGGGAACAGAATCGGCATAGTGGATGATGTTCTGCATCATTTCGATGAACGTGGAGAAAACCTTCCGCGTGGCCCGGTTTGAATGGTCTTCGGCTTCCAGTTTCACGCGCAGTGCCTCGCCCATGGCCGTAATGATGGCTTGCGAAAGGTATCCATCGTAGTAGAAGAGAACGCCCTGTTCGGAGACAAACTGACGGTAGCTCTTGAAGATTTCAATGTTCATGGAGTTTTCACTTGGTGTTGGTATCGGAAGGCAAGCATGGTGACGTCGTCGCGTCGGGGCTGGCTGCCCTGATGGGCGAGGAAGGGTTCGTGTATCACGTGTTGCTGGTCAGTCATCGGCAACGCGCGTGCAGACAGGATGGCCTTGTGCAGCCGACGTTTGCCGTAAGAAATCTTCTTTGCTTCTCCGATCTGATCAATGATGCCGTCAGTGGTGATGTAGATGGCGGTACCGGGGCGCAAAGACAGTTCGCGATTCTCCCAGCAGAAGTCAATCGGGGTGTCGGTATAGCCAACACCGGTGCGCGGACCGTCGAGGGTCTGTACGTCCTCATCTTCAGGGTGCAGATAGAAGAGCGGGGTCTTGGCTCCGGCATAGGTCAGCGTGTTCGTTGACGTATCGACCCAGACAAAGGCAGCATCCATGCCGTCGTCCGAGCGATGGCCGTCATCGTGTTGATCGGTTTTGGATTTTACCTCAATCTGGCCGAGTGCCTGTTTGACCGAGCGATTCATGCGGCCGAGAAGTGCTGCCGGATCGTGCCGGTTATCCTGAGTCAGCAGATTATTCAGATAGGACGCCATGATCAGGGTCATGAAGGCACCGGGAACGCCATGTCCGGTACAGTCGATGACGGCAAAGAAGTAGCCGTCATCGAAACGGCGAAAATACAGATAGTCGCCGCCGACGGTGTCGCGGGGATCCCAGATCATGAAGTAGTCAACCAGGCTGCTGGCCATATCCTGCCGCGAAGCACGCAGGAATGAGCTTTGAATCACCAGGGCGTAGTTGATGCTCTCCATGATGAGATGGTTTTTATCGGCCAGATCGGCCGTGCGTTCGTTCACCAGGTGTTCGAGATTGTCACGATTGAAGCGCACGGACTCGGTCATGGTGTTGAAGGCACGCGCCAGTTGTCCGATCTCGTCGTTGCGTTCGATTTCCATCTTCACATCAAGGTTGCCTGCGGCCACTTTCTCGGTCGCCGTGATCAATTTGCGGATGGGGAACGAGACGTACATCACGTAGAGCATGTAGATGACGACGACCAGCGCGCTGAAGGAAACAAGTAGGTTAAGTGCAAGTTGCTGATAAAGATTCCACAGACGGTGTTCGATGGTCGAATCAAGCATCCGGGTATAGTGATCGAGCGAAATGTACATTTTGCCGATCGGACCCGGTGCGATGGCCTGTCCGGAATCAAGCGAAATGTCGCGCTCGACGACGCCAAAGGCGTCGAGCCTGTCGTTTTCCGACCAGGTCATTCCGGCGAAGAAAGCCTGTGGCGGCGAGTCGAAGAGTTTGCCGAGCAATTTGAACTGGGCGAACGTGTCAACTGCTTCGGCAATGCCGGTCAGGCGTTCAATATCGCCAGCGAGTTCCGCCTTGAGAGACGGCGTGGTGGCCAGCACTTTCTGGTCGATGATCTCGCGCACTTCCTCAAGCCCGCTGCCGGTCATCGTGTTGAGCGAGATAATCAGGTTTTTGTCGTCGCGCAGCAGTTCCTTGCTGGCATAGATGCCGGCACCAATGTCGCGGATTTTCGACGCCTGTTCGATCAGCTTCGGCATCTGGCGAACGACCAGTTGAGCAAGATAGAACGTGCCGACGTAGGGGTCAACCGAGAGATGGGTGGCGTCGGCAGCGCTCGAAATGAGCGCCGTCAGTTTGACTATCGCTTCGTTATGCTGGTCGAGCAACGGTGTCTGGTTGAGCTTGTCGCCTTTTTTTATTTGCTGCCAGAGGCGCAAAGCCGATAACCAGCGCGGATCGTCAATGAGTGCCGGCATTTCCCGGCGAAAACTGGTCTCGACTGTGGCAATCGCCGTATCGACCTGTTTCTGACGTTCCTGCAGTGCAGGCAGCAGGAGTGCGGCGTGATCATTGCGGTAGCTTTCGTCCGCGCTTGCCCACGCATTGGATAATCCACGATGCTGCTGCAGGGGTTCGATTACAGCCCGCAGCGGCTGCACCAGAAGCAGCCCGGAGCGTTCGCGTGATGCACGTTCGATCTGCCCGGCGAGGCTGAAAAAAAGTTGACCAGTCAGGAGCAGAATCGCAAACCCGGCGATCAGACCGACGGCCTGAATTTTTTTCGGATAACTCAGCCGGGACATCATCTCGACTGCAGGGTTTGCTGTCAGCCAACCGGAAGCAACACTTGAAAGGGAAGCCACGCCAAACCTCTTTTCTGAGAAACGAGGCGGCAGTCTAGATAGGCAGTGTTACCTTTCGATGAATGATGCACAAGAGCACACTGTTTTTTTGCTGACGAAGAATGTCAAACGCATTAATCCGGCTAAAATTGAACGCTTGAAGACACTCGCCGCGCAAGTGAAAACAATTTCGGTAACATGGCTGATGTAACGTGGCTGTGACCTTGATGAAACACACGGTCGGGCGTGTTCCGCGCGTACCCATTTTACTTCCCATGAAACCAACCACCCTCTCTCGCGTACGGGGATTGCTTGCCAGATACTCCGACTGGTGGACGCTGCTATTGGTCCTTGCTCTGCTCGTCTCGGTCTGGGTCGGCCTATTCAAACGAAGCGCCGACGACGATGCGCGCGATGTCCGGGAAGCCTTTGTCAACCATGGCAACATCGCGCATGCGGTAGCCAACCATACCAGCCAGTTGCTTGAACGACTGCGTTTCTACAGCCTGACGCTGTCCGGCAGCACGCCGGATCAATCAGCCCGGTTGATGGTCGGCTCTGGCCTTAAGCAGGACAAATCCTTTCTGCGCTTGATGCATTTTAATGCGGCGGGGCAGTTGCTATTTTCTACCGGTCGCAAGCCTGAACCCTGGCTTCAGCACGCCGCCAGAGACTTTGCAACGAAGCGCAGGCAAGGCCCTGCGGAGGAAATCGTCATCGGCATGGTGCCGCAGCAAGAACATGCGCACGCCTGGAGCCTGCCGATTATTTATCGACCGGCAGTTGCGGAAGACCCCCAGGCCAGTTTTATCCTTGCCTTGATTGACGTGGGCGATTTTCCCCGGCGTTTCGAGGAAGTCATGCTCGGCAAAAGCGGTGAAATCGTTCTCGTTGCCAATGATGGCCGCGAACTGCTGCACATGCACGAGGGTCGTCTTGATCCGCTTGAATCCATTGCCGGTTCCAGGCGCCTCCAACTGGCTTTCGAACGGAATGCCGGAGTGGTGGCCGAGAAGTTAATCAGCACCCACGAACGGCTATATGCCTACCGGCGCGTTCCGGCAAGCCCGCTGGCGGTATTGGTCAGCCGTACCCGTTACGACGTGGTACTGGAAAATCAGGTCACGCAGCGCGGCTACTGGGGGTCGGCCTTACTCCTGTCGGCCGTGATGGTTTTCCTGACCTTGTTGTGGATGGTCGCCGCGCGCCGTCGCCGCTTGCTGATCCGCAGTTTGACGCTGGCGCAGGAGAAAAACATGCTCCTGATCAAGCAGGTAGAGAAAGAAAAAGAGGTGGCCTACCGCTTGGCCACCTACGACCAACTGACCGGATTACCCAATCGCCTGCTCTTTGCCGATCTGGCCAGCCGCTATGCCGTGCGCGCGCGTCGGATCCGCGCTCGTTTCGCCGTGTTGTTTATTGACCTCGACCGCTTCAAGCCGATCAACGATATGTACTGTCATAAAACCGGCGACCAGTTGCTGATTGAAGTATCGCTACGGCTGCAGGACTGCATGCGACAGACTGACGTGGTGTCGCGCTACGGTGGCGATGAATTCGTCGCGCTGGTGTCCGATCTGCGCAGCAGCCAGGATGCCGCGCTGATTGCCGAAAAGATCATCAACAGCCTGAGCCAGGCGTTTGTCGGCCTTGTCGATGCCGATATCAAGGTCACCCCCAGTATTGGCATCGCCTTCTATCCGGATGATGCCGACGTGATCGAAACCCTTGTCCGTCAAGCCGACGCGGCAATGTATGTGGCCAAAGGGAGGGGGCGCGCCACCTTCGCCTTTGCCGACCCCTCCCTGAACCGCCGCATCGAACTGCGCAACCAGATCGAGGCATCACTACCGTCTGCGTTCCTTAACCGTGAAATTCAGGTCCATTACCAGCCCAAAGTCTTGCTCAGGGATTTTGCCATTACCGGGATGGAAGCCCTGGCGCGCTGGAATCATCCGCAACTGGGCGCAATATCGCCCGCCGATTTCATTCCCGTCGCCGAGGAGTCCGGTGCGATCATTGAACTCGGCGAATACGTCATCGTCGAAGTGTGCCGGCAACTGGCGCTGTGGACACGTTCCGGCGTGCCCCTGGTGCCGGTGGCGGTAAATGTTTCTTCGCGCCAGTTGCGCTCGCCCAAGCTCTATGAGTTTATTGTCAATACCCTGGAGCACTATGGCATTGCACCGCACTTACTCGAGATCGAAATTACCGAGACCGGCCTGATCGATGCCGAGGGTTTCATCGACACGCTGCGCCGGCTCGACGCTATCGGCATTCGCCTTGCCATCGACGACTTCGGCACAGGTTATTCGGGACTCAGCCACTTGCGCGCACTACCGGTCAGCTATCTGAAGATCGATCGCTGCTTCATCAAGGATATCCGGAACGACACCAACGATGCGGCCATCGTCAGCAATACCATATCGCTTTCGCACAACCTGAAACTCCTGACCATCGCCGAGGGCGTCGAGACTCCGGAACAGGTAGCGCACCTCAAGGCCGCCCGCTGCGACCAGGCACAAGGTTATTTCTTTTCGCGCCCGTGCGCAGCCGAGGCGCTTGAGTCACTGCTGAGGCAAAAGTACATCTATGTCAATATGAATGAAAGACCATAACAAATGCTGTACATGACAAGACGGCAATGCGTTCGTTTGATTGCGGTGATCGCCTTGAACTGCTGCGCCGGCATCACCGGTGCCCATGCCGAAAAATGCGAAATGCCGCAAAGCATCCGTTTTTCGATGGTCCCTCTGGGTGATGTCGAGCATGACCTGCGGCTTTATCAACCCTTGTTCAAACGCATCGAGGAATTCACCGACCGACCGGTGACCGTAGTGCGGCCGAGTTCCTATGCCGCCGTCGTCGAGGGTCTGCTGAGCGGCGGCATCGATATTGCGTCGCTTGGGCCGGCGACCTACGTTGACGCCAAAAACGGTGATGAACGCATTACTTCGTTTGCCACCACAGAAAAACGCGAAGGGGTTTTTCAGGTCAAGGGTCCTTTCTACAATGCCATGCTGGTGGTGCTCGCCAGCAGCCGTTTTGTCGATATCGCCACGCTCAAGGGATCCCGCCTGGCACTTACCGATCCGGGCAGCACATCCGGCTCCCTGTTACCGCGCAAGCAGTTCACACCCCGGCTGGGCATGCCGCTGGAACAGTATTTCAGCACCGTATCGTTCTCCGGCAGCCATGGCAAATCAGTGCAGGCCTTAATGCACGGCGAAGTCGATACGGCCTTCATCTCATCGAGCCAACTTGAGGAAGCCAATGTTGCGGGAAAACTACCGGCTAACCAGGTGCGTGTACTGTGGAAATCGGAACCGATCCCCTACGATCCCTTCGTCTATCGCGGCCAACTATGCGATTCTTTGCGCAAGCAGATCCGCGCCGCATTCCTCGGTGATACGGTAACGAAAGACCTGCGTAATCTGCTCGATGGTTTCAAGGCGACGCGCTTCATCCCCGTCGACGACAGCCACTACACGGGCATTCGCAAAGTGCTCGGTCAGTAAAACCCGGATTATGCTGCAGTTCATGCTGACCAATACGGTGACAATTCCATCCTGGCAGGGGCGCTGTCTTGAGCGACGGCATCGGCGTCGATTGAACCGCGTTAAACCAAAATTTCATCAGGGCGCAATCCAGGCAGACATTATTGGCGGCGGGCGTCATGATCCCGGCAACTTGTCGGTTGTCGAGACTAAACACTTTGCCGAGAATTTCACTTTCAGTCTGGTCCAGATTTCCTTGCTTATGCCCGGCTTCGATCAGGAAACGGATTTCGTCGGACGCTGTCGCCTCGGCTGATTCTGCGGAGAAAGGGCTTCATCGGGTGTCCTAAGGCTCATGATCGAAGTATTCAGACGCTCCAGGGTCCTGGAGCGCGCAGACGGCAAACGGCTTTTCGTGTCATGGTGTGCGGTCATTCTAAATTCTTTCCGGTAATTTCCGTTTGTCTGCGTGAGATTTCTGTGTGCTTTTGTCTCGCCGTGGTGTCCAATTACTCGTGCATCGCTGTCGGTGCCCTGCTGCTTTCCTCGTCCCGTGCCTTGCCTGTTGTAGATCCCCGACCGTTGCGATTTCCTGTAGTCACGCGCAAGAAGCTTGGTTAGAATCCGCCTGACCCGATTGGTGCGAGCCGTCGGGTCCCCTGAGGAGAAAAAATGCTGAAAGTAGGACAGCCGGCGCCCATGTTCGTACTTCCCGATGCGGACATGGAATCGATCGACATCGCGCAGTTCCACGGCAAGAACAACGTCATACTGTTCTTTTACCCGCGGGACGATACGCCGGGTTGCACGCTCGAGGCAACGGACTTCTCGGACCATGAAGACGAGTTTTCGCGGCATCAGTGCACAGTCATCGGCATCAGTCGTGACGAATGCATCAGCCATGCTGAATTTCGCGACAAGCACGGCATCTCGGTGCGCCTGCTCTCGGATTCCGAGGGCGTCGCGTGCAAGCAGTACGGAGTATGGCAGGCGAAAGAAGTGGACGGTGTCAAGAAGCACGGCATCGTCCGCTCGACTTTCGTCATCGACAAACAAGGCGTTCTCCGTGTCGTGCTTTACGGAGTCATCGCCAAGGGCCACGCGCTCGACGTTCTGCGCGCGGTGAAGGAACTCAAGTCATGAACATGCAAGTCATAAAAAATACGGTCGTTACCCTCGACTACAGCGTGACCGACCCGGACGGCACACTGGTTGACGCCGGCGAAGACCCACTCATTTATCTGCACGGCGGTTACGACGATATTTTTCCGATGATCGAGGAAGCCGTACAAGAGAAAAGGATAGGTGAATCGGTCGTCGTCAAGATGCAACCCGACGACGCGTTCGGTGAATACGACGCCGACCTGATCCAGGTCGAGTCGCGCAAGGGATTTCCCAAGGAACTGCAGGTCGGCATGCAGTTTGAAGGCGTTCCTGATAGCGGCGACGACGACGACATACTGATTTATCGCGTCACTGAAATTGCCGACGACAAGGTTGTCCTCGACGGCAATCATCCGCTCGCCGGAATGGCGTTGATCTTCACGTGCACGGTTACCGCGGTCCGTCCAGCGAGCGCCGAAGAGATAGAACACGGACACACGCACGAAGACGGCGATTGCGATCACGACGGCTGATTGCCGGCCGCTGGATTACGGCGCGCGGCGGGCGAGCAGGTCGACTGGCGTGTGCGCCGAGTAGCCGCCGCCGCTCTCAAGAAGCAAATCCAGTTGTCCGGGCCTGACGGTGCCGCTGTAGCGGTGTGTGACCTCGCGGCTCGGCGCGTTTCCCAGCGTTTCCTGACTGCGCGTGATGAAGCTCAGCCGGTCGCCCGCTAGCTTTCCCTGTTCGACGGTGCGTGCAACGCCAAGATAGCTCACGCTGCCGTGCACCTCCCCAGCGCTGACGCGTAGCACCAGCGTCTCCTCATGCACCGCGCCCCAGTCGTAGCGCACGTGGCTCGTCCAGCGGCCGGCAAGATTTTGCGCCGCCTCGGCGCTCTTGCGCTGGGCCGGCGTCGTGTCGCCTCGTTGCAAGTCGAGTGCGAAGGCGAGCAGGCCGGCAATGGCCAGCACAGCAGCCGCTTTTCCGATTGGCTGCCAACGAAGCCGCCGGCGCAGCGGGACGATGGCCTTGATAGCCGCGACCATGCGCGCGATGTCGGACGCCCAGCCCGCGTCGGACAAGGTGAAAGCCTGGTGGCGGGCGAGCGCCTTTATCGCCGGCGGCAAATCGTCCTCGCGCGGCATCGGCGCGCCGGCGACAAGAACCGGCAACAGCGCTTTGCCCGCGGCAATGCCGGTGGCGATTTCCATGCGCACAAAATCATCGCTCCGGTCGAGTCGGCGAACGCCGTCCTGGCTCGGACGCATCCACGACGGACCGATCAGTACGACGATCAGATCGACGCGTTCGAGTTGCGTATTGAGGGCGTCGACGAAGTCCTCGCCTGGACGGATATCGTCAATGTCGCGAAAGACGGCGTCGGTGCCGAAAGCAGCCTCGAGCGCATCGGTGAGTCGGCCGGCAAAACCGGCGTCCTCGTTGCGGCGATAGCTGATGAACAGGCGGACCATGCGCGGATCAGGCGAACAGCGCGGTAAGGACGCGGGCCGCCGTCGCGCTGTCCATGCGCTCGGCCGACAGCCAGACGAAGCGGCTGGCCGCGGCGCTGTCGATATCGGCGTCGGCAACGGCGCGCGCTGTCGTCGCGTCGTGAAGAATGACGACGCGGCGCAGGTGATCGGCGTGCGCGAGGATGCGAAGTTCGTATCGGCAGCCGTGGTTCTCGGGCCGAAAGCCGCGCAAGTCCATGAGGACGACCGACGAGCACGCAATGAGCGCGTTCAAGGCGGCCTGCCAACTGCTGTCAAAGCAGTAGCAGTCGTTGATCCGATAGCGGCCGTCTGGGTCGGGTCGCCAGTCGAAGCGCTCGATACGCTCGCTGATTTGCTCGCCGCTGGCGACAAAACGTTCGGCCAGCGCGCCGTTAAGGTAGGCGAATAGGTCATCGGGATCGAGGGTGCGGCTTATGAGGTCGGTGCCGGCGATCAACACGGTGTTGCCGCTCAGGCGCCAGCGCTCAATGACCTCGTCGAACAGGCGCTCGACCTGCGCATCGTGGGCGAAGACGCGCAGGACGAGCAGCGTTGGCGCGGCTGGCGCCGGGGGCCGCGTCGCGCTTAGCAGATACGCCACGAGCGGCAGCCAGAACCACGGCACAAGCTGGACAAAGGCGATCCAGCCGACACTTTGCAGCGCCGGTAGCGCGCTCGAAAAAAGGATCAGGAACCAATAGACGGCAATCAGATAGCCGAGGTCGGAGAAGCGTTTTCGCCGGTAGGCAGCGGCTAGCCACCGGCCGAGGCGGACGACCGGCCAGGCGAGTAGCAGACAGGGTGCGATGAATAAGAGCAGCAGCGTTGGCCAAGCGCCAAGCGTGCCAGCCATGGCGCCTATCCAGGGCGGCAATTCCTGCGCGCTCGGCGCGAAAATTTGCAGGCCGAGGACCGACGCGCCAGTGAGCAGCAGAACCGGCGGCAGCAGATACGGCGCGACCGCGCGAATGCGCCCGCTGGCGCCGATCAGCAGCGTCATGGCGAGCGGAATGGCGACCTGGCTTAACAGCCAGCCGCTCGCCGCAGCGATCGTCTGCGTGGCGTTCGAGCGCAGCATCACGAGGCCCAGCATGGCGAGCAGATAGACGGCGACGCCGCCGACGACGCGCGGCCACGACCAGCGCCGCGCCAGGCCCCAGCACAGCACCATCGGCCAGGCATAGACGGCGCCGAGGACGAGAACCCGGTTGGCGCTCAGTTCGCCGCCATAGACGAACAGCAGCGCGAGCAGCGACTGGCTCAAGGCGAGGAGCAACGATACGGCGCCAAGGGCGACGGTGAGGCGTCGGTTGGCCCGGCGATTGGCGGCGAGCGTGATGCCTGGTGGCGCACGCGCGGGAGCGGCGGCTGGCGCGTCGCCATCGCCGCCCGCGGCGCTCACTGCTGCGACACCGGCGCGCATCAACGCCAGCATGCGCCGTTCGTAGAACAGCGTGAGCAGCCAGGCGAGCGATATCGCCAACATGAGGGCGACGACGAGTATGAACAAGACGGCGCCGGATGGAAGCATCGCGCGCTCCTCGGCCTAGGCCGAGCCAGCGATCTCGGAGCGGGGCGCCGACGCGGCGCTCAGCCGGGCGACTTCGGCCTGCATATCAAGCAGTTTTTCGATCTGCAGGCGCGTCGATTGCGTCATCCAGTCGGGCATGGCGAGCGCCCGGGCGGCTGCCGCCCAGCGCCCGGCAGCCGCCTCGTCGCCGAGTCCGGCGGCCGCTTCGCACAGCGTGGCGAGGATCCAGTAGCGCTTTTCGTCGGTGTAATCGCGCGCGAGTAGCGGCTCGGCGTAGGAAATGACTTCGCGCCGGATACGCCGGGCGAGAACCGAATCGGTGACCCCCTCGTCGCGTTCGCCGACACGCCAGGCGGTCAGCGCGCGTAGCTCGAGCAAAAAAGCGAGGTTGATTCCGTTGTAGTAATCCTGCTTGAGGTAAAAACCCCGTCCATAGGCGGCGATGCTCTCGTTGAGGTCGGCAATCCGCCGAGTGATGTCCCACTGGCGCTTGTAAATGGCGCCCCACAGCCCGAGCGTTTCCGGGTCATTGGTGCTCTCCGGCTGGAGCACGCGAAGAATCGCCTTGGCCTCCGCGAGTGCCGCTTCGGCGGTCGGCTGCTGCGCTTTGTAGGTCGCCAGCGCCAGTTGCTGGATGACGAAGCTGTCGTTCGCGCGCTGCGCGCGCAGTTCGCGCCAAAGCGCGCGCGCCGCGACGAAATCGCCGCAGCGCATTTTCGCTTGCGCCTCTTCGACTCGCGCCTTGGCCGTCGGTCCGGCCGCCGGCTCGCCGGGCGCGCCGCCTTCAGTGGCCGCTGCCGCCAGCGTCGCGGGCGCCACAACGCCGTCGCGCTGGACGATCGGCAGGTCGATGCCGGCGGTTCCGGCCATCGCCTGATCGACGGTAAACGGGACGGCGGCCACAATCGGCCGGTCGGCCGGCGTCGCGCCCAGCGACGCTGGCAAGACCAGCGGCAAAGGCTCCGGCAGAGGCGCCGGAAAAGGCTCCGGCAGAGGCGCCGGAAAAGGCTCCGGCAGAGTCGCCGGAAAAGGCACCGGCGGGGCACCCGGGCCCCGTTCGGCGCACGGCGGGATGAGGTCGGGAAGAAAGGTGTAGACCGGACTGTCGGTTTCGCCGCGGGCGAGGACGGCGGCGATCGCCTGCTTGAGTTCCTCACGAAAACGTTTAGCTTCCTTGACGCCAATGTCCTCGCCAAGGTGTTTATAGCGGCGGATGACGAGATGGCCGACGTCGAAGGGGTTCTTGAAACCGTCCTCGGCGACGATGATCGTCGCGCGCGGGCGCAAGGCATAACGCACGCCGAGTTCGAACGCGGCGTTGACGTTGTACGTCGACAGGTCGGCGATGACGAGGTCGGCGTAGAGAAGCTGCTGGTACATTGGCACGTCGATACTGCCCGAGTGGGCAATCTCGTCGGCGCGGATGCAGGCCAGTCCGGCCGCGGTAACGGCGTCCTTGATGATGGCGTAAGACGCGTCCAGGTCGAGCACGCGCCCGTCGGTGAAATCGGTTTTTTTGCCGAAGCCCTGGACGACGAAGCAACTGGCCATCAGATAAAGCCGCGCAGATGATCGAGCGCGAGATGCGCGTTGGCGTAGGCGCGGCCGACGCGCTGCATCTGCGCGATGAATTTCACCGAGTCCATGGCCTGCACGCTTCCCGGGTCGATGTCGGCAAGTCCCAGCGCGGCGAGTCCCGGCGCCGTCACGTCGGGATCGTAACGGACGTAGGCGAACTGCTTGGCGCCGGTCCAGTTGCTCGTTTCCGGTTCGGCGAGCATGGCGCCGATTTCGCGGTCGAGCTCGCCGCCGTGGCGGCACTCGCCGAGCAGGCGACAGGCCATGTCCCAGCCGGCCGACGCGGCACCCATCAAGGCCGATGGAATGCTTTTGGCATGATCGATCAGCCACAGATCTTCCTCCTTGAGCCCGGGTCGCGCTTTGGGCGCGTTGCCGGTGCCGACCGAGACGATCAGGAGCTGGTCAGTGCCGGTCGGCCAGTTGATGCGGTAGGGCGCCGCGGTGGCCATCTGAAAAGCGAGAAAGGCGGCGTTGTTGTAGGTGGTGACGCCGCCGTCGACGAAAATGAACTGGTATTCGTCGGGCGTATTGGGCGCGAAGACGACGACTTCGGGAGGAAAGAAGGTCGGCGCCGCGGTGCTCGCGCGCACCAGTTGCCACAGCGGCAGATCGAGGTTGCAATCGCGCCGCGGCGTGCCGTCGTCCCTGACGCGCTGGTTGTAGTGGGCGCGGGGATTGTTGCTCACCGGCCATGGCGAATCGGTCGTGTGATTCCTGAGCACCATCATCAGCAGGCTGCGCAAGCCGGCATCGCCCAGGTTCGCGGGCGGCGCCGAGGTCGCGTAGCCGAGCGCGCGATTGAGTTCGCTACGCAGTTTTTCGGCGAGCGGCTCGTCGTTGTAGTTGTAACGCAGGCGTTTGAAAAGCGCTGCCTTGTCGAACATCTGTTCGCCGCTGCTGACGTAGAACTCGCGAATCCTGTCCATCGACATGCCGGTCGCGATGCACGCGGCGATCACCGCGCCGGTGCTCGTGCCGCAGACGAAATCGAACCAGTCGGCAAGCACCAGATCGGGCTTGCGCAAGGCGCCGCGCAGGTCAGCCTCGAGGCGCGCGAGGATTTCGACGCTGATCAGGCCAAGAATGCCACCGCCGTCGCAGGCGAGAATTTTTTTTGGCCCGGGCGAATCGATGCGTTGGGTGAGTGAGCTCGTCATGCTGTTCTCCTCGCGAGGGTGACGTTCAGCCGATCAGGGCCTGGAGCAGCAGCGCCGCGCCGCATTGCCGGCTGACCGCTTGCGCGTCATAACGGCCGTCGGCAACGAACTTGCCTTTCTCGTACAGGTTGGAAAAACTCCAGAGGTAGGGGGTCGGCACGCCGCGGCGCCGATAGCCCATGCCGTTATAGCGTTCAAAGAGGTACAGCATATGCGTCGGCGACCAGTCGCTGACCTCGTGATAGCCCATGTAGATGAGCGCGTCTGTGGCGC
Source organism: Burkholderiales bacterium (assembly GCA_038248575.1). Classification (GTDB taxonomy): domain Bacteria; phylum Pseudomonadota; class Gammaproteobacteria; order Burkholderiales; family Rhodocyclaceae; genus Propionivibrio. The sequence goes on from JBBRXI010000015.1 coordinate 13,977, forward strand.
TCTGCGCCCAGGTGAAGGGCGGTTCGCAACTCGTCGGCCGACCGCTCGGCACGTTGACGGTCCGTCCTTTCAGCGGGTCGCCGTTATGCATATGGCAGCGGAAGTTGAAGCTGCACTCCATGCCGTGTGTGATGCCGACGAATAACCACGGGATTGTGAGTTGCGTGCCGACTTCTTCGTAAATCGCCTGTCCGTCGTGCAACCGTTTGACGCAATAGGCGAGTTCCTTCCGGCATTCGGGGCGCACGACGCAGGCTGCGTACCAGGTGGCGTACTCGTCCTGCAGGGACGCAAAATCGGTGGCACGGGCCGGCGGCGGCAGACCCTTTGGCGAGGTCAGGCCACTGGGCTTGGCGCCGGGCGCCGGGCTTGCTGCCGAGAGCGAAACTGGCGCGCTTGGCGCGGTCGCAGCGGGCGCCCGGTCCGGCATCGCCGGCGGCGGCGCGTGCAGCGCAGCGGCGATTGCTGCGAAATCGTCGAAGTGCGCTTCAAGCGCGCGCAGATAGCCGTCGAAGGGCCCGCGCCTGACCGCTGCCACCGCTCTCTCCAGCGTTTCCTGCGCGTCGGGCAAGGCGGCGGCGACGGCCAGTTCGTCAACCGCGGCGAGTCCGGTGAGCTGCTGCTCGAGCGCGTCGATCGTCTGCGCCAGCGCGTCGCGTTCGCCGACGTCATGGGTGCTCGCCCGGCGGCGGCGCAGGGTGAGCAGCGCGCGTCCGATTTCGCAGGGGAGTTGTTCGGCCGGGGTCATCGTGTGAGCGCGTCAGAGGCCAAACAAGGCACGCGTATCGAGGACGCTCACCTGTCCGGCGTAACGGCGAACGGTCTCGACCATGTTCTGCGTGCCGCCCGGGCCGGCACCGCCCTCGCCATTCCACAGTGCGATGAAGCGCATGGTTTGCGCGCCTTGCACCAGCGCCGTGCACAGCTGCCAGAGGTTGTTGCGCACGTAGGCGTTCATCCGCCCGTCGAGCGGACCGAGTTCCTGCGGCTGGATGTGCACCCGCGTCAGCGGGTGATCGCGCACGCGCCTGTAGCGATCGACCCAGCGCGGTCCGGCGAAGGCTACCGAGGCGTGCACAAAATCGGCTTCGTCAAACTGCAGATAGAGGTGCACCGGGCAGGCGCGGCGCAGCGCCGCCTCGGCAAAAAGCAGGTCACCGCCGCAGGCGCCGCCGCATATCGCAAGATCCTTTGCACCCATGCCGAGCGCGTCGACCTGGGCGGCGATGGCCGCCGCCGCGAGCTCCTCCTTGTCGGCCGGAAAACGGGGCGTCGGCCGCTCCGTGGCGTCGATCATGTGACCGCTGAAGAGAAACACCTGGCGCAACGGCTGCGCCAGCTTGCCAGGCCGTCCCTGCCATGGCGCCGCGTTGCGCAGCGCGAGCCTCGCCAGGGTCTGGCGATCGGCTGGCAACTGCTCGGCGTCAGGACGCCCGTCGCGCAGGTGATAGTGCAGCTTGACGGCGCTGTCGGCCGAAACGACCGACCGCGCCGGGCTGGCGCAATCGATGAGCACGACGCCGCGCGCCAAGAGAGCGTGGCGCAGGCCGAGCTCGTACCAGACGTCGGCGTCGTCGAGCGACAGGTCGACGACGACGAGGTCGGCGAGCAGCAGTTTTTCAAAGCGCACGGCACGCGCATCCTCGCTCGACAACGCGCTGGCGAACGTCACCGTGAAGCCAGCATCCTCAAGGCTGGGCTTGACATATTCGGCGTAGATCGCGGCGCAATCGAACTCCCGCGCGGACGCTGCAGGCAGGGCGACAAAAGCGTGCAAATCCATGCGTGCTCTCCGTTTTTAGTCAACAGCCGATGACTTTGAATTCGACGCGACGGTCGAGTGCGTCGCTGGCGTCGTCGCGCCCGTTGCCGACCATCGTCTGTTGCGAGCCGACGCCGTTGGCGATCAAGCGCCGTGCCAGCCCGGGCGAGGCCTGTTCGAGCCGCGCCTTGACACTCTCGGCGCGCAGCAGCGACAGCCTTTCGTTCAACGGCTCGGGCCCGGTCGGGCTGGTATGGCCGGTCAGTTCGAGGCAATTACCCGGGCGCGCCGAGCGCTGGGCGATGGTCTTGAGCCAGACCGGATACGGACCGCTCAGCCGGGCGTCGGTAACGAAAGCCGTCGAACCCGGCCGGAAGAGGAACTTGATCGCCAGCCGCCGGCGCTCGAGACCAAAATCGACGATACGGACGAAGGCCGCTTCGGCTTCGCGCGGGCGGCCGAGTTTCCAGTTGGCGAGATAAATCCCGTTGAGCACGCGGAACTGGTTCCCGGCCGGCAAACTGAGCACACGCGCGTAGAGATCGAGCGCGTCCCGGTAGCGCCCGCCGTCGTAGGCGTCGATCGCCTCGGCAACGAGCGCCGCGGCGACGATCCGGTCGATGTACAGCGCGTTGATCGGATCGCCGGCTTTGGTGCCCTGGCAAGTCTTCACGTAACCCTCGGTCGCCGGATCGTCGGACCACGCTGGCGCGTCACGGAAAAACGCCAGCGGCGTCGGGTCGACGCCTTCGGGCAGCGCAAAGGCGAGTCCCTTGCCGACGATCTTGCCGCTGCGCAGGTCGGCGAGCGCAAGACAAATACGGTAGGCCTCGCGCGTTCCGGCGGCCTGGCGCTGCGCGTTGACGCCGGTCAGCGTGCCGATGAGAACCAGCGGGCTCTTTGCCACGTTGGCCGCCGAGAACGGCTGCACGTCGTACTGCGCGTACTGTTCGCGTATCAGCGCCGTCAGGCGCTGGCCCATCGCGCGCGTTGCCGCCGACTGCGCGCCGGTCACCCCGTCGATCAGGGGATCGATGACCACGGTGTATCGAGTCTGCGCCGGACTGCCATCGGCTGACAGCCTGACGCTGCCAAACAGCGCCGTTGCCGCGCTGAGTACGGCCTTGTCGTAGGCGAGGACGGGCGGCGGCGTCGCAGCCGGTGACGCTGCCGGGCTTGGCGGCGCAGGGCTCGGCGAACGCCCGGCGGTGCCCGGCGACGCCGGCTCGCCGAACTGTGCGCAGGCGGCGACGGCGAGCGCCAGCAGCAAGGCCGCGACGCGGGCGGCGAGCGGCCATCGGCCGGGCGGTGAAGCATGGCAAACGGTCATCGGCGGCACTCCTCTCTGAACGTCGTTTGCTCGGCGGCGGCGAGCGGTTCGCCGAGTTGCATGCGGGCCAGCAGGTCGGCGCAGCGCGAAGCCACTCGCCGGGTCACGGCGCGCGCGCCATTGGCCGCGCGCGTGCCAGCCGCTGCGCCAGCGGCTGGCACGCTTGCCGCACTGGTACGCGTGGGCGGCTCGGCAGAGGCGTGCGAAGACGTGGCGGGCGGCGCGCCCGGCGAGGGCACAAGCGCCGAAGAAGCTCTCGGCGTGGGCACAAGCGCCGAAGAAGCTCTCGGCGAGGGTACTTGCGCCGCAGAAACTCTCGGCGAGG
>JBBRXI010000016.1:0-15721 GCA_038248575.1 Burkholderiales bacterium
GCGGGAAGGCCTGCAGAACGACCTCGCCGTCGGCGGCAGTGATACCTTCGGCGGCAAGCAGCCGGCGGATCCATGGCTCCAGCGGCGACCCGTCGCGCGCGCCGTGGTCACGAAAGCGCAACGAGAGCGGACGCGCCTGCTCGATGCCGAACCAGCGATTGCCGGCGTCGTGCAAAGAAGACAGGGGCAGTGCGACGAAGAACAGCGGATAAACGAAGCGGTGCCCAGCCGGACTTTGCTTTGCGGCAAAACGCGCATGCATTACCGAGCCGGTGCACAGCAACGCCTTCAAGCCGTACTTTCGCTGCATTGGTCACTAGCGGCCGCTGCCTGCCAGGGCGCCCGACAACCGAGCCGGTTGGCCACCATCAGGGCCGAGACCAGCCCGTCTTCATGGAAGCCGTAGCCGCTCCAGGCGCCGCAGAACCACAGCCGCTCGACGCCCTGTAGCGCGGTCAGTTGCGCTTGCGCCGCGATTGCCGCCTGATCGAACAGAGGGTGATCGTATTCGTAATCGCCGATGACCAGCGCCGGATCGGGTTCGCTGTGCGGATTGAGCGTCACGATGACCGGCGAGCTGACCGGCAGCGGCTGCAGGAGGTTGATCAGGTAGGACACGCTGACCGACTGCTGCTGCGACCGTTGCGAACCGGCCATGTAGTTCCACGCCGACCAGACGCGCTCGTCGCGCGGCAGCAGGCGCTTATCGGTATGCAGCACGGCCCGGTTGGGCTGGTAGCGGATCGCGCCGAGCACGTCGCGCTCGGCCGCGCTGGCGGCGTTGCCGAGCAGGGCCAGCGCCTGGTCGCTGTGACAGGCCAGCACGACCTCGTCGAAGCGCTCGCGCCCGCCGTCGGGCAGCCCCAGCCAGACGCCGTCGACGTCGCGCAGGACAGCGCGCACCGGCGTCGCCAGGCGCACCTCAGCGAGTTGATCGACGATGCGCTCGACATAGCGCCGCCCGCCGCCCTTGACCGTGTGCCACTGCGGCCGGTCGAAGACCTGCAGCAGACCGTGGTTGGCGCAAAAACGCACAAACGTTGTCAGCGGGTAGTCGAGCATGGCTTGCGTCGGGCATGACCAGATCGCCGCCGCCATCGGCAGCAGATACCAGTCGCGGAATTCCGTGCTGTAGCCCTCCTGCGCCAGATAGCTGCCGAGCGTGACATCGGGCAATGCACCGACGCTGCCGCGGTTAAAGCGCAGCGTGTCCTGCAGCATGCGCCAGAAGCCTGGCCGCGCCAGATTGCGTTTCTGCGCGAACAGGGTGGCCAGATTCGATCCGGCCCACTCCAGCGCCGGCTCGGCCAGGCTGACGGCAAATGACATCTCACTGGCAACCGTTTCCACCCGGAGGGTGCGGAACAAGGCCGTCAGGTTGGGATAGGTACGATGGTTGAAGACCAGAAAACCGGTGTCGACGGGAAAGCGCTGGCCATCCAGCTCGACATCCACCGTGTGGGTGTGACCGCCGATATGTTCGCCGGCCTCGAACACCGTGACTTCATGCTGCTGTTCGAGCAGCCACGCGGCTGCCAGACCGGAGATGCCGGAACCGACGACGGCTATTTTCATTGCGTTATCCGTTTGCAGTTGGTGAGCGGCACGCGGGCGGGCAAGGGACCTCGCCCGGCGAGGCGCAGCATGAGGAAGGCGACGGGCAGGCCGATCAGAGCGTCAACCATGGCGACCGTCGATCAGCGCATAAGCCGAATGGTCATGGATCGACTCCAAAGTTTTGGCAGCCACCGACCACGCCCCATCGGCACTGGCCTGGATGTCAGGCAGACAAAGACGTTTACGTGCATTCATGGCGTTGTCCAAAAAGGGCGTTGGCAGGCGTTTCAGGGTTTTTTAACAGGCAGGCTCGATGTGAGCGATCAGCGGGCGGCTGTCGGGCGCGGACCGGCTGTGGTCACTCTCGACCTGGCTGCTGCTGCGGTCGAACAGGAGTTTGTGGATATTCCACTGCGGCGGCGGCCTCTGATCACCAAAATCGGTCGACGTGAGGCCGATAGCCACCAGGCCGTGATCCTTGCATTTGTCGTAGACAGACTCGAAATCATCATGCTGCCCGGTGAAGCCAAAAAAACTTCCGGTGTCTGCTGCAAAGATCGCCTTCCCCTGATACGGGTAAAGTGACCGCGGCGCGTCATCCCGTAGCCGCGGGAACGTATGATAGAGCAGTGCAGGGCAACTGGCGGCAGAAGCCTGGAGCGCCACGAAGAAGCTGCCGGCGACCACCAGGAAATACTTTAGCAGGCTGAACCACATATAACTGTCCTAGACAAATTGAGTCAATTGACTTAAGGTAGCGGCGAATATCCGAATTGTCAACTGATTTGTCTTGGACATATAATGACGGCCATGGCTAAAACTTTCCCCTTGGCCAGCGCCTCGCCGCTGGCCGGAATCAGCATCGCTGCTGTTGAGCGCGACACCGGTCTCGGCAAGGACACCTTGCGCATCTGGGAGCGGCGCTACGGCTTTCCGCAGCCGCTACGCGACGCCTCCGGTGAAAGGATTTACCCGCCCGATCAGGTTGATCATCTGCGCCTGATCAAGCGTTTGATGGACCAGGGGCAGCGTCCGGGTGCACTGCTGCGCCAGCCGATGGCGGCGCTGAGCGAACAACTCGCCGGCACTGCGGCAAGAGTCGGCGCCGACGATGCGGTGGAATGGGTAATCCCGCTGCTGAAAAATCGCGACGTCGATCACCTGCGCGCCGAGCTTGCCCAGCGGCTGGCGCGCGACGGTCTGGAGCGCTTTGTGATCGACACGGTATGCGCGCTCAACCGGCGCGTTGGCGACGGCTGGATGACAGGCGAAATCGCGATCTTCGAAGAGCACCTGTATACCGAACTGATCCAGAATCAACTCCGCGCATCAATCTACGCCCTTGCCAGTCGGGGCACGCGGCCGCAGGTGCTACTCACCACGGTGAAAGATGAAGAGCACCTGCTCGGCTTGCTGATGGTCGAAGCCCTGCTGGCGGCCCATGGCGCCTGGTGCCTGTCACTCGGCGCACAAACCCCGATTGCCGATATCGTCGGCGCGGCAAGCGTCACGACGACCGACATCATCGCCCTCTCGTTCTCCGGCGCCTATCCCTGGCGCAAGGCGCGCGATAGCCTGATCGAATTGCGCGCGGCGCTGCCCGCGCATACGGAACTGTGGGTCGGCGGCGCCGCCGTGGCTGGTCGCGGGCGCAAAATTGCCGGCGTCCGCGCCGTCGAGGATCTGAGCGCCATAGCGCCGGCACTGGCCGAGTGGCATGCCATGCATCCTGTTCGCAGTGCGCCCTGAGGGCCGATGAATGGGCTTCGCTGACGCCCTGCTATGACGGGCAATGTCCGCTGGGCCAGGCCGAGATTCACTTTATTGCGGCACGCAAGCGTTCGCTGAATTTCGTCGTCATCAGGACAGACGCAGACCTCCTGCCAAAAAATGAGCGGCTGATTCAGTGCCCAGCGTGGCACTTCAGGACTTGACGAGCCGCTGGTAGCGGCCGCCGGGCAGACTGGCAACGCGACCGTCAAGTTCAAGGTGCAACAGCTTCACGGAAAGGGCTTCGGCAGACAAGCCGCTGCGCCCAGCCAGTTCATCGAGCGCGCAAGGGTCGAAGCCGAACAGCGTCAGCAACTCGTCGTCGTCGGCAGCCGGGCCGGTCGTCGCCCGCTCGCTTGGCGCTGAGTGCCAGCGCAGTTCCTCGAGCACGTCCTGCGCCGTCTCAACGAGCTTGGCGCCCTCCCTGATCAGCCGATGGCAGCCGCGCGATTGCGGCGAGTGAATCGAGCCGGGGACGGCAAATACCTCGCGCCCCTGCTCGGCGGCGAGGCGCGCGGTAATCAGCGAGCCGCTCTCGGTCGTCGCCTCGACGACCAGAACGCCGCGCGCGCAGCCGGAAATGAGCCGGTTGCGGCGCGGAAAATTCGCCGCGGCGACCGGCGTGCCAAGCGGGAATTCGGAGACGATGGCGCCGTGCGCGCCGATGGCCAGTGCCAATTCGCGATTGCGCGCCGGATAGACGCGGTCAATTCCAGTGCCGATAAAGGCGACCGTATCGCCAGCTGCGGCCAGCGCGCCGCGGTGCGCGGCGGCGTCGATGCCGAGCGCCAGCCCGCTAATGATCACCAGGCCGGTGTCGGCAAAGACTGCCGCGAACGCTTCAGCGTTAAGCACGCCTTGCGGTGTCGGGTTGCGACTGCCGACGATGGCCAGCGCCGGTTGGTTGAGCAGATCGACGCGGCCGCGAACGTAGAGCACGGTTGGCGGGTCGGGGATTTCGAGCAGCGCCTGCGGATAGTCGTCGTCGGCGAGCGTGACGACGTGCTGATCGACGCCTTCGGCCCACAGGCAGGCCGCTTCGACGGCGGCATGGACGACGTGCTCGTTACCACCGGCGAGCAGGAGCGCGCTGCGTTTTTCGCCGATGGCCGCGCGCAAGGCGCCGCGGTCAGCGGCAAAGACGGCTTCGGGCAGGCCGAAAACATCGAGCAGCTTGCGCTGCGTTTCACCGCCGATGCCGGCAATGAGGGTCAGTCGCAGCCAGCTCGCAAGCGACGCGCACGCAGCCATCGCTCAAGGCGTGCGGACGAAGTCGTTGACCTCGATGGTGCCTTCGGACTGGACGATCAGCGCGTAGGAAATTCGTTCAAAGGTGCGAAAAACAAAGACCAGCCCCATTCGCTCGGGCGGAATCTGGACATTGACCTTCTTGTCGTCCTCGTCGCGCTGAACGACTGTCCGGTTTCTCTCGAGCGCGAGCACATGGCCGATTTCGAGCCCATCAAGGGAACCGCGATTGAGCGAAACGATGGAGCCGCGGCCGGCGGCGCCGACGCCGCCATAAACTGAAATGATGCGCCCGTCGATCAGCGTCTCGGGCTTGTGCGGAACGTACTCGATGAGCGCCGGACGAAGCGCCGGAACCAGGCGGTCGCCGCGCCCGATTTCCTGTTTGGCGCTTTGCACCTGGAAGGTTGCCGGACTGCCCGCGCGCAGCTGCGTCGCCGTGCCGAGATAGAAGGCTTCATAACCGAGCACGCGTTTCTCGTCCGCCGGATCGAGCATCGCCTTGCCGTTACGGTACACCTGCCACTGCTGCTGGGCCGGATCGGCGTCGTCGACGTAAGCCAGGTCCCCGTTACCGAGGTAGACGCGGTCCTGCTGGGTGGCGACGATGCGCGCCGCCCGGTCGAGTGCGCCGACTTCTACCACCAGCGGGGACGAGATGAACGGCGCGATGACGTTCGCCGGAATCGCCGGAATCGCCTCGCTCACCTGCTCCGCGTAGATCTTCGGCACCAGTCTGACGGTGTCGAGGCGCAGAAGCGGATTGCCGCTCGCGTCGCGCTCGAGAACGATCACCTCGCCCGGATAGATGCGGTGCGGATTCTTGATCTGCTCGCGATTCATGCGCCAGATTTCGGGCCACCGCCAAGGCTCCTTGAGAAACTTTGCCGAGATGCCCCACAGCGTGTCGCCGGGCACGACGATATGGCGCTCGGGCGCGCTCTGCGCGAGCTGCAACGGGGCTTCGGCGGCGTTACCGACGGCGGCGGCCAGCGCCAGAATGAGCGCGGATATAATGCGAATCATCGTGTTATCCTCATACAAGAGCAGGCGACTTCCGCGCGGCGGCGAGACACCGGCGTGGAACATTTTTTTGCCAGGTGAATCTTAGTTGGCGTCGAACCGTTCGACCGCTGCGGCCACCGCATACCATGCGCAAATTGTGCGCCGTTTTTCAAGAATTTGCATTGGATTCTGCACGTAATCACTTCTTCGATCAAGCTTTTTATGCCGCTACTGCCAATACTCCGCTTCCCTGATCCGCGCCTGAAAACGATCGCCAAGCCTGTTCAGAATATTGACGACAGCATATGCGCGCTGGCGCGTGACATGGCCGAGACGATGTACGAGGCACCGGGAATTGGCCTGGCTGCAACGCAGGTCGATGTGCATCTGCGGGTGGTCGTCATCGACGCGTCGGAAACGCGCGATCAGCTGCTGGTACTGATCAATCCCGAAATTGTCGACCGCGCCGGCACGCAGGTCTGCGAGGAAGGCTGTCTCTCGGTTCCCGGGATCTACGACAAGGTCGAGCGTGCCGAGCGGGTCGTCGTGCGCTATCTCGACAGCGACGGGAAACGGCAGAACAAAGCCGTCGAAGGCCTGCTCGCCGTTTGCGTGCAGCACGAGATCGACCATCTTGACGGCCACGTCTTCGTCGAGCATCTGTCGCTGCTTAAGCAGATGCGGATCAAGGCCAAGCTCGCCAAGCAAGCGCGGATCACCGCGTGAAACTGATCTTCGCCGGCACCCCTGAGTTCGCCGCTTGTGCGCTGCGCGCCGTACTCGCCGCCGGCCACGAGGTCGCGCTCGTGCTCAGCCAGCCCGATCGCGCCGCCGGTCGCGGTCTGGCGCTGCAACGCTCGCCGGTCAAGGCGCTGGCGCTCGCCGCGGGCATCGAAGTCTTCCAGCCGCCCACGCTGCGCGACCCGGCTGCCCAGGAGCGGCTGCGTGGCGTCGGCGCCGAACTCATGCTGGTCGCCGCCTACGGCCTGATCCTGCCGCAGGCCGTGCTCGATCTGCCGCGCCTCGGCTGCCTCAATATCCACGCTTCGCTGCTGCCGCGCTGGCGCGGCGCGGCGCCGATCCAGCGCGCGCTACTCGCCGGTGACACCGAGACCGGCGTCTGCATCATGCAGATGGACGCCGGCCTCGACACCGGTCCGGTGTTGCTCGGCAAAGCGCAGCCGATCGCCGCCGACGAGACGGCGGGAAGCCTGCACGACAAGCTCGCCGCGCTCGGCGCGCGGCTCGTCGTCGACGCGCTCGCCCGCCTGCCCTTGCCGCCCTGCGCTCAAGCGACATTCGGAACGACCTACGCGGCGAAGATCGATAAAGCCGAAGCGGCGCTCGACTGGCGGCTGCCGGCGAGCGAACTTGCGCGGCGTGTGCGCGCCTTCAATCCCTATCCGGGCGCCACGGCAAGCCTTGACGGCACGGCGCTCAAGATTTGGCGCGCCGATGTCGATGCGGCCACCGGCGCGCCGGGCTCGGTGCTCGCAGCCGACCGCCAAGGCGTCGTCGTCGCCTGTGGGAGCGGCGCGCTGCGCCTCACCGAGCTACAAAAAGCTGGCGGCAAGCGGCTTCCAGCAGCGCAGTTTCTGTCGGGAACGGCGCTCACGCCCGGCGTCCGTTTTGCGTTGCCCGACGCTTGAAGTATTCGCTGGCGGCATCCAGCGGATGCTCTCGGCGCGCGAACTCTCGCACGTGGGCCATCGCGACATCCTCGTCTCGACGATCTCGGCGATCTCGGCGATCATGGTCGGCGCCATTTCGGCGCTCGCCAATTTCGCGCTGTTCTCTGGCCGACGCGATGCCCAAAGCCGTCCGGCCAATCCGCTCGCCAGCCTGCGCCAGACGGCAGGGCGCCACCGACATCAGTCGCCGCGCCGCTTTACCCGCAACGCGGCATTGAGCAGTTCGCCGAGCCGGTAACCGGCGAGTGCGAGGCGCCGTTCGGCGATCGTCCGCGCCTCGTCGTAAAACGCCGGGCTGATCGTCCGACCGTCGCTCAGCGGCGGATAAGCGCTGCTGCCGGCGATTTCCCAACTCTCGGCGAGCCACTGCGCCGGCGTCGAGCGCGCCGGCAGCCCCTGAAGGTAAGCGGCGGTTAGCGCGCGGCTTGCCGCCGCGAGGCGTTCGCCGCGCAGCCACGGCGGTCCCGGAAGATCGTCCCAGAAGGCATGAAGCGTCGTCGTGCTCTGGCGCGCGTTGAAAGGGTTGATCACCATCATGTCTTGCTCGTCTTCCCGCTCTTCCCCTTTTTCGTACGCGCCGGGCGGCCTGCGCCGCGCGCTGGCGTGCAGCGGCTGGTGCGCGTCACCGACGAGGTGGATCAGCCAGACGAGCGCGTAGGCGCGCGCGCTCGGCGCTGCGTCCGGCGTGCCGACCGCCTGCGCGAGTGTCACCAGTTGCCTGTCGAGGACGCCGGTGATCGCCTCGCCCGGGCGAGGCGCTGCGAGCGGGCGATTGACGTAGTGCCAATCGCGGTGGCGCTCCATGTCGGGGAAGCCGGGCAGAAGCGGCGTTGCCGGCTCCTTGCCAGGGGTGTAGAAGCGACGGTCCTTGCGGATCTCGTCGGCCCACGTCGAGGCCTCGATGAAGGCCGTCCGCTCCTCGTCGCCGCCCTCCGCGCGCCTGATCCAGCGCCGGTAGTCGGGGTGCGCGCGCAGCAGTTGCGCGGCTTCGCGGCGCGCTGGTTCCTCGAGGACATCCCAGGCCAGGCTGGCGACCAGCCGATGGCCCGCGGCGTTCCACGCGGCGGCCGGCAAAGGCTGCGCCAGCACCAGCGCGACAACCACGCCAAAGAGCCGCTCAATGACGGTCAAGCGTGATGTCCTCGTGCGATGCGGGGTCATCGAGCGGCTCGAGGTGGGTGAGCACGGTGGTGCGCGGCAACGCGTCGCGGATATCCTTTTCGAGACGTTCGACCAGTTCGTGCCCGCGCTGGATCGTCCACTCGCCGGGAACGAGAATGTGCACCTCGACAAAGCGCCGCGCGCCCGACTCGCGCGTGCGTAAGGCGTGATGCTCGACGCCCTCTTCGCGATAGCGCGTCAGCACGGCGACCACCAGCGCGTGCTCGGGCGCCGACAGGGCGCCGTCCATCAAACCCTGCGCCGAGCGTCGAAGGAGCTTGGCGCCAGTCCACACGATATTGGCAGCGACCGCCAAGGCGAGCGCCGGGTCAAGCCACGCCCAGCCGCTCAGCGCGACGGCACCGATGCCGACGATGACGCCGACCGAGGTCCAGACGTCGGTCATCAGGTGACGCGCGTCGGCTTCGAGCGCAAACGAGCGGTATTTGAGCCCGGCGGCGAGCAGCACGCGCGCCGTAAACAGATTGACGCCCGAGGCGACGAAGGACAGCGCCAGACCGATCCCAAGCTGTTCGAGCGGCTGTGGATGGCGCAGGCGGTCTATCGCCGCGACGCCGATGGCGACCGCCGCGCCGAGGATCAGCAGGCCCTCGAAGCCAGCGGCAAAGTATTCGGCCTTGCCGTGGCCGTAGGCGTGCGCGTCGTCGGCCGGCTGCTCGGCGACGCTGATCATGGCCAGCGCCATCACCGCGCCAGCGAGATTGACAAGCGACTCGAGCGCGTCCGACAACAGGCCGACCGACCCGGTCATCCGCCAGGCGAGCGTTTTGAGCAGGATCGTCGCGAGCGCCGCAACAATTGACAGCCAGGCATAGGGTTTGAGGGACGAAGCGGCCATCGCAACATTATGGCCGGCCAAAGGCGATGTTGTCATCACCATGCTAAACTCGATCAACCCAAAATATCGTGAGAATCTGCCGCAATTGTCCCCGCCTTCATCATCGTCGCGGTCCGCTTCGGGCCCTGCTGCGCACGCCGTGCCGCAACGTGCGCGCGTGCGCAAAACGGCCGTAGCAAAAGAGACGCCTGCAGCCGCTCCGCGTTCGGCGCTGGCCGCTGATTCGCTCGGCTTCAGCCTCTGGCTGGCAGCGCGCGTGCTTGCCGCGGTGGCCGGCGGACAGAGCCTCAACGAGGCCCTGCTGGCGATCGCCAGCGAGCCGCCCGCGGCGCAGGCCGCGGCGCGCGATGTCGCCTACGGCGTGCTGCGCCGCTACGGTCGCGCCGAGTTCATCCTCGCCCGGCTGATGAATAAACCGCTCAGCCACGCGCCGACGCAGGCGCTGCTGCACGGCGCGCTCTACCGTCTCGATACGCGTCCTGACGCGCCGGCGATGGTCGTCGACCAGGCCGTCGCGGCTGCCGGCGAACTTGCCGGCGGCGTTTTCAAGGGTCTCGTGAACGGCGTCCTGCGCAATTACCTGCGTCAGCGCGAAGCCCTGCTGGCGCGCATCGCCGACGATGACGAGGCGCACTTTCAGCACCCGCGCTGGTGGCTCTCGCGGCTGCGCCGCGCCTATCCCGAGGACTGGGCGACGATTGTCGCCGCCGGCAACAGCCGGCCGGCAATGACGCTGCGCGTCAACGCGCGGCGGACGACACGCGCCGACTATGCGGATCGGCTGGCGGGCGCCGGCATCGCGGCGCAGGCGCTCGGCAACAACGCGCTCCTGCTCGCCAAGGCGCTACCCGTCGGTGAGTTGCCCGGGTTTTCCGAGGGGCTCGTTTCGGTACAGGACTTTGGCGCCCAGCGCGCCGCAGAACTCCTGGCGCCCGCCGCGCGCGCGCGCGTCCTCGACGCCTGCGCGGCGCCGGGCGGGAAAACTGCGCACCTGCTCGAAGCGGCCGATGTCGACCTGCTCGCGCTCGACATCGACGAACGGCGGATGCAGCGCATCGGCGACAACCTCGAGCGCCTCGGACTTGCGGCGACGCTTAAGGTCGCCGATTGCCAAGACGTCGCCGCCTGGTGGGACGGGCGGCCGTTCGACGCCATCCTTGCCGACGTGCCGTGCACCGCCTCGGGCGTCGTGCGCCGGCATCCGGACATCAAGCATCTGCGTCGCGAGAGCGACGTCCGGCGTTTCGCGCAGACGCAGGCGGCGATTCTCGACGCGCTGTGGCCGACGCTCAAAGCCGGCGGCACGCTGCTCTACGCGACCTGTTCGGTTTTTGGCGAAGAAAACGCCGGGCAGATCGATGCCTTTCTCGTCCGCCAGCCGGGCGCCGAGCGAATCTGCCAAGAGCAACTGCTGCCGCAAAAAGAAAACGACGGCTTTTACTATGCGCTGTTGCGGAAACTGGCTTAAGGGCTGCCTGCGAGCGCTGCTCGGCGGCCTGCTGCTGGTCGCGCTGGCCGCGCAGGCGACCGACCTCAGCGTGCGCAACGTCCATCTCGTCGCCACCGACGACGGCTACAGCGTCTCGGCCGATTTCAACATCAACTTTAATTCTCGGCTCGAGGAAGCGGTCAACCGCGGCGTCGTCCTCTACTTTGCCGCCGAATTCGAACTCTTCCGCTCGCGCTGGTACTGGCTCGACGAACAGATCGTCCAGCGCCGCCGGACCTTCCGGCTCTCGTATCACGCGTTGACGCGCCAGTACCGCCTGTCCACTGGCGCCCTGCACCAGAGTTACGCGACGCTTGACGAAGCGCTGAGCGTGATCGGCCGCCTGCGTAACTGGCAGGTGATCGAAAAAGGCGAAGTCAGGATCAACGAGACTTATCTGGCCGCCTTGCGCATGCGTCTTGACCTGACGCAAATGGCCAAGACCTTCCAGGTCAGCGCGCTCGCCAACCGCGACTGGAATCTGGCGTCCGACTGGCAGCGCTGGACCTTCGTCCCGGTCGACGCGGTGCTGTCGGCGCAGGCCGGCGCGCCAGCCGCCCCGGCGGCCACGTCGCCCGCCGCGCTGCCGCCAGCACAAGCCCCGCCGGCGGTGCCGCCTCCCGCTCCCTCGACTCCGGCCGGGACTGGTGCGGCGGCGGCCAGCGGTGACGGCAAATGAGAACGCTGATTATCGTCGCGGCCTCGTTCGGCGGCATCCTGCTCTTTCTGCTTGCCTCGGCGAGCGCCAATACGGCGCTCTTTGCCCGGCATTACCCCTGGCTACTCGGCCTCAATGCGACGGTCGCGCTGGCGCTCCTCGCGCTGATCGTCTGGCAGGTGCGCATCCTCTGGCGCGAGCACCGGGCGCAGGTATTCGGCTCGCGGCTCAAGCTGCGGTTGATGCTGATGTTCGGCCTCATGGCGGTCTTGCCGGGCGTGCTGATCTACGCCGTTTCGGTGCAGTTTGTCACCAAGAGCATTGAAACCTGGTTCGACGTGCGCGTCGAAAAAGCGCTCGAGTCGGGCCTCGACCTCGGGCGCAGCGCGCTCGATTCGCTGCTCGACGATCTGGCCAGCAAGGGCAGCGCGATGGCGCTCGATCTCGGCGATCTGAGCCCAGCGCAGCGCCGTCTGGCGCTCGCTCGCCTGCGCGAGCAGAACGGTGTGCCGTTTGCCGCGCTCTTAAGCGCCAACGGCCAGTTGCTGGCCACGGCGACGAGCGAACTGGGAACCGTCATGCCGGCGCAGCCGTCGCTTGAAGAGCTGCGCCAGGCGCGCAGCGGACGCGGCTATCGCCAGGTTGAAAGCGTCGGCGGCAACGACCTGTCGCTGCGCGTGCTGGTTCCGGTATCGCCGTTCGGCCTGGGCGGCGAAACGCGCATCCTGCAACTGACGCAGCCGGTGCCCGCTGGCCTTGCCGGCAACGCCGAGCGCGTTCAGGAAGTCTATCGCGACTACCAGGAGCTCTCGCTCGGGCGTCAGGGGCTGACGCGCATCTACGCGATGACGCTGACGCTCGCCGTGCTGCTCGCGCTATTTACGGCAATCGCCATGGCTTTTGTCCTTGCCCGCCGCCTGTCGGCCCCGCTCTCGATCCTCGCCGAGGGTACGCAGGCGGTTGCTGCCGGCGACTTCACGCCGCGCCAGGCGATCTACAGCCGCGACGAACTTGGCGTATTGACCCAGTCTTTCAGCCGGATGACGCGCCAGCTCGACGAGGCGCGGCGCGACACCGAACGCCATCGCAGCGAAGTCGAGTCGGCGCGCGCCTATCTCGAATCGATCCTTGCCAATCTGTCGGCAGGCGTTCTCGCCTTCGACCGCAGCTTCATCCTGCGCACGGTCAACCAGGGCGCCGAGACGATCCTCGGCGATGATTTTTCCGGTTTGCTCGCCGAACCCGTCGACGGCTGGCCGCGCGAACAGGTCTTTGGCCGCGCCATCCAGGCGGCGTTTGCCGAGCACGGACGCAAGGAATGGCAGACGCAGATCGAACTCGAACGCCTCGGCGGCCTGCCGCAAATCCTCCTGTTGCGCGGGACACAACTGCCCGAGGGCAGCAGCGGCGGTTACCTCGTCGTCTTCGACGACGTCACGCGCATCGTCGCCGCCCAGCGCAGCGCGGCCTGGGGCGAAGTGGCGCGGCGCCTGGCGCACGAAATCAAAAACCCGCTGACGCCGATCCAGCTCTCGGCCGAACGGCTGCAACTGAAGTTCGCCGACAAACTGTCCGGCGCCGACGCCGAGATGCTCAGCCGCTCGACGCAAATGATCATCAACCAGGTGCAGGCGATGAAGCGCATGGTCAACGAGTTTTCGGACTATGCGCGCATGCCGGCGCCGGAGCTTGCCGCGCTCGATTTCAATGCGCTGATCGGTGAGGTACTCGGCCTCTACGAGACGTCGGTCGCCGGCATCAGCGTCGATCTTGCCGTCGACCTACCGCCGGTTTGGGGTGACGCCAGCCAGTTGCGGCAAATCATCCACAACCTCCTGCGCAACGCCGAAGACGCGCAGGAGGGTGGCGAAGAGCCCAGGATCAGCGTCGTCACGCGTCGCCTGGCGACCATGGCCGAACTCGAGGTGAGCGACGCCGGCCCTGGTTTCCCGAGCGAAATCATGGCGCGTGTCTTCGAGCCCTACGTCACGACCAAGGCGCGCGGTACCGGCCTGGGCCTGGCGATCGTCAAGAAAATCGTTGACGAGCACCACGGCAGCATCCGCATCAACAACGGTCAGCCGGCCGGCGCCGAAGTCTGCATCCGTCTGCCGCTGGCGGCGGCGGCCTCGGCTGCCGGCGGTGAAGCGACTGCGGCCGACGGGCCGGCGCTGGCGATCGCTGCCCCAGCAACCGTAGTTTCCACTCCGAACCCGCGCGCGTCCGCTGCCGGGGCACCCGAAAGTCGCCGGCGCGACGTTCATCGCAAAGAGAGCTGACCATGGCGCAAATACTTGTCGTCGATGACGAAATGGGGATCCGCGAGTTGCTCTCGGAGATTCTCGCCGACGAGGGGCATACGGTTTCACTTGCCGAGAACGCCGCGGCGGCGCGCCGGGCGCGCAGCGAGAAGCGCCCGGACCTCGTCCTTCTCGACATCTGGATGCCCGACACCGACGGCATCTCGCTGCTCAAGGAATGGTCGGCCGCCGGTTTGCTGACCATGCCGGTGATCATGATGTCGGGCCATGGAACGATCGACAGCGCGGTCGACGCGACGCGCATCGGTGCCATCGACTTCCTCGAAAAACCGATCGCCCTGCAAAAACTGCTGACCACCGTCAAGAAGGCCCTGAAGCACGCCGTCCCGCCGCAAAAGCCGCCGCTCACGCTCGACGCCTTTGCCCGCTCGCCGCTGCTCAAGGATCTCAAGAAGCGGCTTGAACAGGCAGCGGCCAAGACGCCCGTGCTGCTGCTTAAAAGCGCCTCCGGTGGTATCGCCGAGATTTGCGCGCGCACGCTGCAGACGCCGAAAACGCCCTGGCTCGACCTATCCGCGTCGAGCGCGCCGCTGACCCAGGAGATGCTCGAAAACGCCGGCGGCGGAATCCTCTTCGTCGCCGACCTGATGTTGCTCGGCAAGCTGCAGCAGCGCAACCTCGTCTACGCCCTCGAGCGCCTCGAAAAAAACAATCTGCAACTGGTCGCCGCGTCGTCTCGCCCGCTGTCGGCGCTCGGCGAACTCGGCTGGGACCCGGCGCTCGTCGCCCACCTCGGCGAGGTATGGGTGGCCTTGCCGCAGCTCTCCGGCCACGCCGACGACATTCCGGAAATCGCCATGCTGGTGCTAACCCATCTCGTTGAACGCAACGAAGTGCCGGCGCGCTACTTTTCGAGCGCGGCCCTCAACGCGCTGCGCCTGCACAGCTGGCAGGGCGAGTGGGCCGAACTGCTGGCGACGGTGAAGAATCTCGCGCTGACGGCGCTCGACGACGAAATCTCGATCGAGGACGTCGACAGCATCCTCCAGCACGAGGTCAACGAGACGCCCCAACAGCCGGCCGCGCTGCCGCTCTTCGACCAGCCGCTACGCGACGCGCGCGAGGCCTTTGAACGGCTTTACTTCGAGCATCACCTCAAGAGCGAGCGCGGCAACATGACGCGCGTCGCCGACCGGACCGGCCTTGAACGCACGCATCTGTACCGCAAGCTCAAGCAGCTCGGCCTCAACCTCGGACGGCGCAGCGACACACCGGAACAATGACCCTGTCCGGCTTGCGCCGGTCTGCCCGTGTCTAAGCGCCCATTCTTTTTGACGGAGCCTGCGTGACCCGACCCCATAACGACAATTTCCTGCGCGCTCTTTTCAAGGAGCCGACCGACCATACGCCGATCTGGCTGATGCGCCAGGCTGGCCGCTACCTGCCCGAATACCGCGAGACGCGCAAACGCGCCGGCAGTTTTCTGCAGCTGTGCAAGAGCCCGTCGCTCGCCTGCGAGGTGAGCTTGCAGCCGCTCTCGCGTTACCCGCTCGACGCGGCGATTCTCTTTTCGGACATCCTCACGGTACCCGACGCGATGGGCCTCGGGCTCTACTTTGCCGACGGCGAAGGGCCGCGCTTCGAGCGTCCGCTGCGTGAAGAATGGGCGATTCGCGACCTCACCGCGCCCGATCCTTACGATCACCTGCGCTACGTCATGGACGGCGTCGCCGAGACACGTCGCGCGCTCGGCAACTCGGTGCCGCTGATCGGCTTTTCGGGCAGCCCATACACGCTCGCCTGCTACATGGTCGAGGGCGCGTCGAGCAGCGACTACCGTCAGGTCAAGACGATGATGTACGCGCGCCCCGACCTCATGCACCACATTCTTGCCGTAACCGCCGACGCGGTCACCGCCTACCTCAACGCCCAGATCGAATCGGGCGCGCAGGCGGTGATGATCTTCGACAGTTGGGGTGGCGGGTTGTCGGCCGCCGCTTACCGCGAGTTTTCTCTCGCCTA
>JBBRXI010000017.1:0-15717 GCA_038248575.1 Burkholderiales bacterium
CATTGATCGCATTGCGCTAACCATGCGCGCCGCCGTTCCCGGAATCGACAATGCCAAGTTCCAGGACATTGCCGCTATGGCGAAACGCGATTGTCCGTTATCGAAAGCATTGGCCAGCGTTCCTGAAATCACGTTGAACGCCACTTTGGTGTAGGTCCGGTTTTTCGCCGCTCATCGCGCCGAGCGAATCTCGCCGAGCGAATCGGAGCCTGAGCACGCTGACCGATATTGGCGCGTCTTGAAAAAATAGATGTGTTCGGTTGCGTACAGACCGCTTTTCATTTTGGCGGACACTATCGCGAGTCACCGTGCATGCGACGGCGGTGAAACGACGACGCAACCACTGGAGATTGCCAATGAATACTTTTTTGCATAAGTACAGACGCTGCCTGTCCGTGCGCATGATCGCCGGATTGATTGGGCTGACTGCTCTCACCGTCGTCGCCAGCGCGGCCGACGATCCCGTCGTGCAGACCAACGGCAAAATTTCGTATGTGTCAGGCGGTGTTGGAGACGAGTCGATCGTCCGACTCAATTCGCTTGCGGCGAAGTTCAACCTCAAACTTGTTTTCGCCTTGAAGTCGGGCGCGTACGCAAGCGATGTACGGGTCGTCATTGGAGACGGGAAAGGACAGACGCTGCTCGACACGACGTCTGATGGGCCGTGGTTTTTTGTCGAACTACCGGCGGGGAAATACGAGGTCGCCGCCAGCTTCGCGGGAAAAACCGAAAAACGACGCATCACGCTCGGTAACAACACGCCACGAAGAATCGATTTTCGCTGGAATTCCGAGTAGATACGCGGATGTGTACAGCTGTCTATGCTGGATGGCACGTGAAGAGGTCCATCCGGTAGCGCACAAGCCATCGCGCTTGCGCGCGTCGCAATGCAAGCCCGCCAACGCTCCCTTACGGCATGCCGATAGAGGAAAAACTGGCGGGCACTCTCCTTACTTGAGCCGCATGTCATTCCTGACCGACTTCACGCCACTGACCTGACGTGCCAACTCAACCGCCCTGTTGGCCGCGGCCTGCGAACTGACAAAACCGCTCAGCTGGACGACGCCTTTGAACGTCTCAACGTTGACTTCCGTCGCTTTGGCCATCGGATCATTGACCAGTGCCGCCTTCACTTTGGTCGTTATGACCGTGTCGTCAACATATTCGCCGACGCCGGACTGCTTCGATGTGGACGCACAACCGACGGCGGTCACCAGCATTACCGCCAAGAAAACTGATGAGAGATATTTGCCAAGTTGTTTCATGATTGTTCTCCGATGGTTATTAAAGTACGACAAACAGCCGCTGTCGGGGCCTGAGGTTCATCACACGACGCGGCGCGACGTTGCGAAACCTCACGTTCAATTTACGAAAAATCGGCTGCAAGCGTCCGTTCGATAGCGCACATTACAGATGCCGCCGGGCTAAGCGAAAGAAAGTCCAGAGCCATCTGCATACTGACGCACAGAAGTAGACCCCAAGCATCCTGTGTGCGATTACGTACCGACAGGCTCGCGACGCAACGTATCCTGCGATGTACGGGCCAAAACGTATGAGGTCTTTCACGGGTCATGCCTGGCACTGGGGCAGATGGCACAATCGTGCAAAGGGAAGTACGAAGTCCGGGTACAAGCGGCTAAGCCAGCGTACGACAAGAAGTGAGAGTCCGTGGTTGGCTGCTATTTTTTGAGGAGACATAATATGTCATTGGGAACCATCCTGTTGATCATCGTGGTGTTGCTATTGATTGGCGCAATCCCGAGTTGGCCTCACAGCAGAGGCTGGGGTTATGGCCCGAGCGGAGCGATTGGCGTGG
The DNA here is from genome assembly GCA_038248575.1 of Burkholderiales bacterium. Classification (GTDB taxonomy): domain Bacteria; phylum Pseudomonadota; class Gammaproteobacteria; order Burkholderiales; family Rhodocyclaceae; genus Propionivibrio. Next base: position 1,817 of record JBBRXI010000017.1, read on the forward strand.
TCGTATTGATTCTGCTCGTCCTTTTGTTTATGGGCAGGATATAGGCTAAAAAAGTGCGCGAGCGGGGCGAATTCGGCACCGCCCGCGCATCATTGCTGCAGTATGGCCGATAGCGTATCGACCGCAGTCCACAATGGCCGAATCGACATGTCGTACGAGAGTTCTCAGGCGTCGTGCGCCAGGCGGATTCCGGAGAACTGCCAGCAAGCCGTAGCGGGAAAGAAGTTACGATAGCTCGCGCGCAAATGCCGATCGGGGGTGACACATGAGCCGCCGCGGAGCACGTACTGATTGACCATGAACTTGCCGTTGTATTCTCCGACGGCGCCGGGTCGGATGCGAAAACCCGGATAAGGTGCGTAGCTCGAAGCGGTCCATTCCCAAACGTCTCCGAAAAGCTGCGTCATTTCCTGCGTTGACGCTGCGCGCGGCTGCAGTTCTCCTGCCGCGTAAAAATTCCCGTCGGCCGGAATATCGGCGGCGGCTAACTCCCATTCGGCTTCACTAGGCAGGCGAGCGCCGGCCCAGCGCGCATAGGCATCAGCCTCGTAGTAGGACACATGAACAACCGGTCGTGACAGATCAAGTTCGCGAAGTCCGGCCAAGCCAAATTCCTGCCATCGGCCCGTGCGCTTCCAGTACAGGGGGTGCTGACGTTGTTCGCTGACGCGCCAATCCCAGCCTTCAGACAACCAGTGGCGCGGGTCGGCATAACCCCCATCTTCGATGAAGGCGAGATACTCGCCATTGCAGCTTGGACGCGACGCAAGTCGGTATGGCTCGACAAATACCCGGTGGCGCGGCGTTTCATTATCAAAACAAAACCCGGAGCCGGCGTGGCCGATTTCACGAACACCGCCGGCGAAGTCATGCCAAGACAATGGCGCCGGATGCGCGGGGCTGGTATCGCGAGCCGGCAGAGGCTGATAAGCCGGTGCCAGCGGGTTGCGCGAGAAAAGATGCTTGATGTCAGTGAGCAAAAGTTCCTGGTGCTGTTGCTCGTGGTGCAAGCCAAGGACGAGCATCTCGGCCAGTTCCGGTTCGCTCGCGCGACGGGCGAGCAAGGCCAGCACCCGGCGGTCGACATCGGCGCGATAGGCGAGGACGGCGGCGAGCGACGGACGCGTCAGTAAGCCGCGCTGGGGACGCGGGTGTTTGTCACCGACGGCGTTATAGTAGGAATTGAAAAGTATCCGGAACGAGCGATCGAACGGCGAGAAATCGGGCTCCCAGCGCTCCAGGATAAAGGTTTCAAAAAACCATGCGGTATGCGCCAGATGCCATTTTGCCGGACTCGCGTCGGGCATCGATTGTACGCAACAGTCCTCGGCCGAGAGCGGCCCGACCAGCGCCAACGTCGCATCGCGAACCTCCGAATAGGCACCACTCAAACCTTTGGATGGGGCTGCAGATGACGCGGCGCTGTTCATCGTCAAACCTCCGCAAGGAATACGCCGAACCAACGGCAGGCATCGGTCCAGTGGGACGACCTGGCGAACCCGGCCCGCTCGAGCAAAGAGGCGAAATCGTCAATGCGATATTTGTAACTATTTTCAGTATGGATGCGCTCGCCACGGTGAAAATATCGTTGCCCGCAAGTCCAGCGTACCGTCGTATCGACGGTTGCTTCCAGGTACATCTCGATACGCGATAGGGCGCGATTAAATAAAGCCAGATGACGCCAGTTGCCAACGACAAAATCACTGCCGATCAAGCGGTTAATATGCTCCAGCACGTTAAGGTTGAAGGCCGCCGTCACCCCCGCCACATCGTTGTATGCCGCTTCGAGAACCGCTTGCTCCTTGACGAGATCGACACCGATCAGCAGAGCGCCACGGTCATCGAGCAAATCGCGCATACGGACGAGCAGTGCCATTGCCTGCTCCGGATCGAAGTTCCCGATCGACGAACCGGGGTAAAAAACCAGACGTCGCTGTGTCGGGACGCCCGCCGGTAGCCTCACGTCCCGATTGACATCGGCGACGACGATTTTGATGTCGAGTGACGGGAAAGCGGTGCGCAACCCAGCGACCGAGTCCTCGAGAAAGTCACCGGCAATGTCCACCGCGACGTAGCATTTCGGGCGGATAAGGGCGCACAGCGCCCGGGCTTTCTCACAGTTGCCTGCACCCAATTCTACGACTGTCGTGTCAGGCGCAATTTGTGCCGCAATCTCGTTGCCGCATGCGGCCATGATCGCCGCTTCAGTCCGCGTCGGGTAATACTCCGGCAAACGGGTAATGCGCTCAAACAGGGCACATCCGTCCCGGTCGTAGAAAAACTTGGGCGAAATGCACGGCGGTTGTGCATTCAGGCCGGCGATGATTTCTTCCTCGGCCATTGAGCGGAGTATCGGCACTTTAAGGGCCCTCGCCAGACGCGTCATACACGGCTCAACTCACCGCTCGACGCCATTTTCGATAAAAAATTGCCTGCCGTAAGCGATGCGGCCAGCGCATGCGTCAGGCCAACAACCGACCGATCGCCCAGGCAACTGATCGGCCATGCCGTCACACTAGTTACCCTAGTAACGACGAGGGTTATTAGGGCGGTTATCACGCCAATTGGGAACACCGTCGCCATCGCGATCACGGTCGGCGCGATCAGGGACGCCGTCACGATCGCGATCACGGAGGTCCCGATCATCACGATACACAGGGCGCTCGCGGTGGTCGGGAACCTCATAGGCGACGCAAGCCGATAAAAGCGCTGTTGCGGCAATCATCAATAAAGCGAGTTTTTTCATGGACATCTTCAGTAGGGGATACCGGTTGTCGAAAAGGGCGGCAGCGTACAACACTCGCAACGCTTAGTCTCTGGCCACTATCGTGCGCTGACTGGCACTATCCAGTACGTACGCTGGCGCACTGATTGACTGCGTACATTGTGTGAAAGTTGTCACCGCGAACCGCGGTACACATGCTTAAAGGAATACAAATGAGACGTCCCAACATAGCGAAACCGATCGCAATCGTATTGCTTGTTACCCTCACAACTGGAATGCTTTCGGCATGCGAACAACGCGCCCCCGGCGAAAACGTTGGCAAGAAAATCGATCAGACAGCGAGCCAAGCCGGAAAAAAGATCGGTGAAGTGATCGAACGTGTCGACAGCAAGATCGACCAACAAGCGGCAAAGACAGCGAGTGTCATTGACGACGCCGAAATTACTACTAGGGTTAAGGCGGCCATCTTTGCCGAACCCGGCTTAAAGACGCTGCAAATTAGCGTCGATACCGACAAAGGCGTGGTCAACCTCTCCGGTTCGGTCGATACGGCAGCCGATCGCGACCTGGGTGGCAGCCTCGCCGGCGCAGTATCAGGCGTAAAACAGGTTAACAACCAGTTGGTCATCAAGCCACACCCCGCCAGCCAGAAATAGCCGCGACCACTCACCCGACAATTTGGATGCATCCGTGGCCACTGTCGGCCACAGACTGCGGCTAAGAACCAACCCCTGTGGATAGGGTTAATCGCCTACCGCGACGGCTTGCTGGTCTCATGACCGATAAGGCCGCCGACTGCAGCGCCGCCGACCGCTCCCAGCGCACTGCCACCGGTCAGCACGGCGCCGCCCACGGCACCCGCGCCGGCACCAATTGCCGTATTGCGGTCCTGCGTCGACATCCCGGCACAAGCGTTCAGACCGAATAGCGCAGCAACGGCCAGTGAGCTGATGGCAAATCTACGAATCGATTTCATTACGTCTCTCCTTCACAATGGGGGTGGTGCATCGCTTTGACGCCGAAGCGCCCCTTATGCACCCTGGATGGCCGTGGCACACCGCGACGCCAATACTGCGCCGTGGCGGTCGTGCCATGACAAGCTTAGAAGGGAGCGTTCAGAGAGTCCGTTCGCTGTCGCACATACCCGACCAGGTCAGTCGACTATTGGACCGACGCTGCCGCTTGCCGTGGCGAGCGTGGGTCAGGTTCTGGTCATTCGCTTGCTGGACCCGTCGCCAACGCGTCACCCAGATACCTGCGGCTACCGTCGATCACGATTACGCGTTCGCCCGACCGCCATTTCGCCGGGTGGCTATCGACAAATCGGCGGCTTTCGCCGTCCTTCAGGCGCACGATCACTTCATACATCGTGCTCGATGCTGGCGGCGACAAATCCGCCGATTTCGCCGCTGCCCTGACCCCGCTTTCGTCGTTCCTTGCATCGATCGCCCGCACGGATTCGATCACGCCGCATTCCAGGCATTTGCCGACCCGGCGCGGCGCCGTTCCGCCACTCTCGTGGCGGCTTTCGCCGGTGACGGCATCGCCCGTCGCCTCGCCCGACCCAGGAGAGCGGGCCGTCGCCGCTGTCATTCCCGCAGCCAAGACGACCACGGCAACACCAGCCAGAAGTCCGCTCAACACGAGCGGCCGTGAAAACTGACCCAATCCGATTTTCATTTCCCCACGCCCTTCATGACGACCCGTGTCTGACCCGTTCCTATTTATTGGCTGTCCGGCGATCCCGATACATCCCGATGCACATGCACGTGCTGTGGACCGACGCAAAGACGATTGTTTGCCAAACGCTTACGACGGTCCGTGCGCTGGCAGACTGAGTGGAGTAACCGCACTTCGGGAATGCTTGGACGTCGGTCGGCGGCGCTTTCCTGAGTGCGTTAGCGCACCGATCAGCGACCGTCTCCGGCGCACAGTGGCGGCTCGAAATCGCATGCTCTCTGGCTCTTTTCGCGATTCAGGCAGCGACGATCGGCGCGCGTCAAAGTACCGCCGGCTTGTTGGCATAACGCGACTGAGCGACTGCCGCGCAATTCCTGCGGCAGATCACAATAGCGGCCAACCCCGAGGATCCTCATGAAACCCATCCGCCAGCTAATCGACATCGGACAGCATCAGTGGCTCGACAACATCAGCCGCGACATGCTCGATAACGGCGCGCTACTGAACTATATCGACCATTACTCGATTACCGGACTGACTTCAAATCCGACAATTTTCGACGGCGCGATCGGTGGCGGCGTCGCCTACGACGCCGGCATCGCCGAGAAGACCAGGTCCGGAAAATCCGGCGAAACGCTTTTTGTCGAACTGGCTCTCGAAGACCTTCGCCGCGCGGCAGACCTCTTCCGCCCCGCCTTCAATGCCAGTTATCGCACCGACGGGTGGGTGTCGATGGAGGTTTCACCGCTGCTCGCCGGTGAGACGGCCAGCAGCATAAGTGCTGGCAAGCAAATCCACGAACAGGCGGCGCGACCGAATCTATTCGTCAAAATCCCGGGAACACCAGAGGGAATTCCAGCGATCGAGGAGCTGATTTTCAGCGGCGTCCCGGTCAACGTGACACTACTTTTTTCGAGCGAACAATACGGCGCCGCTGCGGACGCCTATTTGCGCGGCATAGACCGGCGTATCCGGGCCGGGCTTGATCCGCGCGTCGCATCGGTCGCATCGGTTTTTGTCAGCCGCTGGGACGCGGCGGTGCACGATCAAGTATCTGTCGATTTGCGCAACAAACTCGGTATTGCGATTTGCCAACGCACCTACCGCGCCTACCGCGAACGCTACGCGTCCCTGCGTTGGCGGCAGTTGGTCAGCGCCGGCGCCTATCCGCAATTGCTGCTCTGGGCGAGCACCGGGAGCAAAGACCCGAACGCGTCGGACACGCTATACGTCGAAGCGCTGGCGGCGGCCGATACGATCAATACGATGCCCGAAAAGACCTTGATCGCTTTTGCCGAACACGGAGCGGTGAGCGGCGCGATGGCTGATGACGGCGGCGACTCGGAAGCCGTTCTGGCGCATTTCGTGCAGGCCGGTATCGATATCGACGCGCTCGCCCTGCGCCTGCAACAGGACGGCGCAAAATCCTTCGTCAAGTCCTGGCAACAATTGCTCCAGCGCATCGCCGAGAAGAGTCTGGCCGTTACTGAAGACCACAAATCCTTTTGACATAACATGGCTCAACAGCCTTGATCACTTTCATTGGCTCATGGACCTTATCGTCCGCTTGCTGCAAACTGGCAACTTCGGCGTGCTCATCAAGTTGCAGATGCAGTAAACGTTGATTGCACATCGGTGCCACAACGGCAGGTTTGCAGAGGACATGCCGGAGCTCCACAATGGGTGGTGGTCGTCAGGCAAACCAGCGAAAGGTACACATGAAAACAAGCGGCTCTGGCCCGAGCGCTAGGCGCGCCGCAAGCGGAGGCGTCGCCACCGGCGCCCGGCAAACACATTGCGCACCGCGTAGCAGCCTGAACGCGATCGCCCGCGAGGCCATGCTCGAGCGCGGTCTGCACACCGACTTCACGCCCGCCGCTCAACACGAACTGGCGGCGCTGAGCGGGCCGGCCGAAGCGCCCGGCGTGCGCGATCTGCGCGAACTCCTGTGGTGTTCGATCGACAACGACGATTCGCGTGACCTCGACCAGATTACCGTTGCAGAAGCGCTTGCCGACGGACGCGTCAGGATCCGCGTGGCCATAGCTGACGTCGACGCATTGGTGCGCAAGGGGTCGGCGCTCGACGCGCACGCGGCGGACAATACGACGTCGGTCTATACGCCGGCCGCGATCTTTCCGATGCTTCCCGAGCGCTTATCGACCGATCTCACCTCGCTCAACGAGGACGACGACCGGCTCGCGCTCGTCACCGACATGGTATTTGACGGCGCAGGGGCGCTCGTCGAAGAGCAGATCTATCGTGCGCGCGTTCGTAATCGTGCGAAACTCGCTTACCGCAGCGTCGCCGCATGGCTCGATGGCGGCGCCGACGTGCCGGCACGGATCAACGAAACGCCCGGTCTTGGCGCCAACCTGCGGCTGCAGGACAAGGTCGCGCAGCAACTCGTCACACGGCGCCACGCGAACGGCGCACTGACACTCGAGACGGCCGAGGCCAAACCTGTTTTCGCCGGCGACGAGCTCGCCGACATCAGGGCCGAGCGCAAGAACCGCGCCGCGCAATTGATCGAAGACTTCATGATCGTGACCAATGGCGTCGCCGCGCGCACCCTCGAAGCGCGCAAATTTCCCTCGCTGCGCAGGGTGCTGCGCGAGCCCGCGCGCTGGCTGCGCATCGTCGATGTCGCCGCCGAGCTTGGTGAGCCCTTGCCCAGCAAGCCCGATGCCGTCGCCCTTGAAGCCTTCCTGATCCGTCGCCGCGCCGCTGCGCCAGAGAAATTCGCGGACCTCTCGCTGACCATCATCAAGCTTATCGGCCGTGGCGAGTATGCCGTCGATCTTCCCGGCGGCAAAGCGCCCGGGCATTTCGGTCTGGCGCTCCGGGATTACACCCATTCGACGGCGCCCAATCGACGCTTTCCCGACCTTGTTACCCAGCGCCTGCTCAAGGCGGCGCTTGCCGATGCCCCGCTGCCCTACACCGTTGCCGAACTCACGCAACTCGCCACGCACTGTACCGAGCGCGAAGGCGCAGCGACGAAAGTCGAGCGTCGCGTTATGAAATCCGCGGCAGCGCTGCTTCTTTGCGACCGCATCGGCGAGCAATTTGACGCCATCGTCACCGGCGCCGCGGCCAAAGGCACCTGGGTACGCATAGGGCACCCGCCGGTCGAAGGACGACTGGTCGGCGGTTTTGCCGGCGTTGACGTCGGCACCCGCTTGCGCGTTGAACTGCAGAGTGTGAACGTGCAGCGCGGGTACATCGACTTTGTTGCCGTACCGCGGCGCCGTGGCGGGCCATAGCTAAAGCCCTTCCCGTTGCTTCAGTGAAGCTCGAGCCGACTTAACCAGCCTGGAAAATGCCATGGAAAACCGTTTCTTTCCGCTTGACAGCCTGGCCGATGCGGCCGACCGAAAACAACCCGCCGACGCACTCGTGCTCTTTGGCGTCACCGGCGACCTTGCCTTCAAAAAGATTTTCCCGGCGCTCCATGCGCTAGCCAGACGAGACGCACTGAACTTCCCGGTCGTTGGTGTCGCCTCGTCAAAATGGAACATCGAGCAACTTCGTGAGCGGGTGCGCAATAGCATCAAGCAACATGGTACGAGCACCGACGCCAAGGCACTCGATCGCCTGCTCGCCAAGCTGAGCTATGTGAGCGGCAATTATAACGACCCGGCGACTTTTTCCGCGCTGAGGACGGCACTTGGCGCCTGCCGGTCGCCCGCCTACTATCTCGCCATTCCGCCGGCTATATTCGCCACGGTAATCGAGGGGATAGCGGCAGCCGGTCTCGCCAACAAGGCGCGCGTCATCGTCGAGAAACCGTTCGGGCGGGATCTCGCGTCGGCGCGCGAACTTAACCGGGTTGCGCATTCGGTTTTTCCCGAAGATTCGATTTTTCGCATCGATCACTTCCTCGGCAAGGAGGCGATCATGAACATCCTTTATTTTCGCTTTGCCAATTCCTTCCTCGAACCGATCTGGAACCGCAACTACGTCGCCAACGTCCAGATAACCCTGTCCGAGAACTTCGGTGTTGATAGCCGCGGCGCCTTTTACGAGACGGCGGGTTGCTTGCGCGACGTCATCCAGAACCACCTCTTCCAGCTCGTCGCCCTGCTCGCCATGGAGCCGCCCTCATATCGCGGCTTTGGTGCAGTCCACGGAGAAACCGCCGACGTGCTGCGCGCCATGCGTGCGCTGAAGCCATCCGACCTCGTGCGCGGCCAATACGCCGGCTACCGTGACGAGGCCGGCGTAGCCCGCGACTCGGACGTCGAGACCTTCTGCGCTTTGCGCCTGTTCATCGATTCCTGGCGCTGGGAGGGCGTACCGTGGTATCTGCGTTCGGGAAAGTACCTCGCCAGCTCGGCCGCTGAAGTGATCGTTCAGTTGAAGCCGCCACCCCAGCGGCTCTTCGCTGACTCCGCGCCGCGCGACGGTCTCGCCAACTATCTGCGCTTTCGCCTGTCGCCGAATTCGGCGGTCGCCCTTGCCGCGCGCGTCAAGCGCACCGGCAAGGATTTCGTCGGCGATCAGCGCGAGCTTTATCTTCTTGACGAGCGCTGCGGCGAAGAGACGCCGTATGAGCGCCTGCTCGGCGACGCGATGGCCGGCAACGGCGCACTGTTCGTTCGCGAGGATGCCGTCGAAGCGGCCTGGGCGGTGGTCGACCCGGTGCTGCACAATGCTCCGCCAGTGCAGTGCTACGAGCGGCACAGCTGGGGCCCGCAGCAGGCGGACGTGCTCATCGCGCCGGATGGCCACTGGCAAAATCCGAGGATTCGCGATGGCGCTGCCGATTGAGGACTACGCGCTGATTGGCGATTGTCATACCGCCGCGCTCGTCAGTCGCGGCGGGTCGATCGACTGGTTGTGTTTTCCGCGTTTCGATTCAGACGCCTGTTTCGCCGCGCTGCTCGGCGACGCGCGCAACGGGCGCTGGCTGATCGCGCCGGTTGGCGAAGTGCGCAGCGTGCGGCGCAGCTACCGCGATGGAACCTTGATCCTCGAGACCCACTTCGAGACTGACGAAGGCGCCGTCAGGATCATCGACTGCATGCCGCTCTCCGATGGCCGCTGGGACGTCGTGCGTATTGTCGAAGGATTGCGCGGGCGCGTAGCGATGGCCATGGAACTCGTCATCCGCTTCGATTACGGCTCGGTGATTCCCTGGGTGCGCCGGGTCGACGGCGTGCTGCTGGCGACGGCCGGTCCCGACACGCTCGAACTGCACAGCGAAGTCGAGGTGCGCGGCGAAGACATGAAATCGCTTGCCGAGTTCGACGTTGGCGAAGGCGAACGAGCGCTCTTTACGCTCAACTACCGTCCGTCGCACGAAGCGACCCTGCCCGCCATCGACCCCGAACAAACGCTCGCCGCGACCGAGCGCGAATGGCGAGAATGGTCCGCGCGCTGCAGTTATTCAGGACGTTGGCATGAGGCCGTCGTGCGCTCGCTGATCACGCTCAAGGCGCTGACATACGCGCCGACCGGCGGCATCGTTGCAGCACCGACCACGTCTCTACCCGAACAACCCGGCGGTGTGCGCAACTGGGATTACCGTTACTGCTGGCTGCGTGATGCGACCTTCACCTTGAACGCGCTCCTTCTTGCCGGCTTCAAAGACGAAGCAGTGGCCTGGCGCGAATGGCTATTGCGCGCCGCCGCCGGCTGCCCGCAGGATCTGCAGGTCCTCTATAGCGTTACCGGCGAGCGCCGGCTCGACGAATACGAGATCGACTGGTTGCCCGGTTACGGCGGTGCTGCCCCCGTGCGCGTCGGCAACGCCGCAGCGAAACAGTTTCAGCTCGATATATACGGGGAAGTGATGGACACCCTGCATCTGGCTCGCGTTGCCGACTTGCCGCCACAGCCTGCGGCCTGGCGCATTCAACTGGCCTTGCTTAAATTCCTTGAGGCGAACTGGCAGCAGCCCGACGAAGGCATCTGGGAAGTACGTGGCCCGCGCCGCCATTTCACCCATTCAAAAGTCATGGCCTGGGTCGCTTTCGATCGGGCGATCCGGGATGTCGAGTCGTTCGCTCTCGAGGGCCCGGTCGAGCGTTGGCGTGAGACCCGTGCCGCGATACACGCGCAGGTCTGTGCGGCCGCTTACGACGGGCAACGCAACACCTTTGTCCAGGCCTACGGAGTCCCGTATCTTGACGCCAGCCTGCTGCTCATACCCCAGGTCGGCTTTCTGCCGCCCGACGACGTGCGCGTAGTTGGAACCGTCGAAGCGATTGAACACGATCTTCTCGTCGATGGACTGGTGCAGCGCTATTCGACAGCAACCGAAGTCGACGCGCTACCGCCGGGCGAAGGAACGTTCCTGCCCTGCTCGTTCTGGCTCGCCGACGCCCTCGCACTGATCGGCCGCCGCGCCGACGCGGAAGCCTTGTTCGAACGCCTGCTCGGCCTGTGCAATGACGTCGGGCTGCTGGCCGAGGAGTACGATCCACGCGCCAAAACGATGCTTGGCAATTTCCCCCAGGCGCTCAGCCACATGGCACTGGTCAACACCGCCCGCCTGCTCTCGATCCCGGCGCAAGAAGCAAAACGCGCCAGCCAAAAGGGCGAACGCCCGGCGGCGGCGTCCTAGTCGTCGTCGCTGGCCGCAGCGACAATACGCCGGATCAAAGCGGTTTGCCGGGACGAACGATAGGCTTCTTCTCATGCCGAAGGATTAAAATATTATGCGCCACATAGAACGTCACAGGACCCAGCGCATTGGTTGGCTACGCGCGGCGGTTCTCGGCGCCAACGATGGCATCGTATCGACGGCCAGCCTTCTCGTCGGCGTCGCCGCGGCTGACGTGAGCCCCGGCAATCTCATGCTCACCGGCATTGCCGGTCTGGTCGCCGGGGCAATGTCGATGGCCGCCGGAGAGTATGTTTCGGTCCATTCACAACGGGATACCGAGCAAGCCGACCTGCGGCGCGAGCGCGCAGAACTTGAAGCGAACCCGGCCGCCGAGCAGCTCGAACTGGCTGGAATTTATATGGCCCGCGGCCTCGAAAAAGACTTGGCGCGGCAAGTTGCCGAGCAACTTATGGCGCATGACGCTCTCGGAGCCCACGCGCGCGACGAATTGGGCATTTCGGATACGCTCAGCGCGCGGCCGGTGCAGGCGGCCTTCGCGTCGGCGGCAAGCTTCGGCGCAGGCGCACTGCTGCCGCTCGCCGTCGCTATTGTTGCGCCGGCGCACAGCGTGATCGCCTGGGTATCCGGAATGTCGCTCGTTTTCCTTGCGCTACTTGGTGTTCTTTCGGCGCGCGTCGGTGGCGCGAGCGCTGTGCTCGGCGCCTGGCGCGTGACCTTCTGGGGGGCTCTGGCGATGGCCATTACCGCCGGGACAGGGGCGCTCATCGGCGCCGCCCTCTGACCCGCCTGGCGGTCCGGCGGTGAGCGTAGCCGGCCCCGTGATCCGCCCAAGTGTTTGTGTGCGCTAGCATCCAGACAGTCCCAGCCGCATGCGTCAAGCTGCATTGGAGTGCGCTCGCCGGCTGCGTCGGCGGGAGAACAGCGCCCGCTTTCATTCGCGGTTCATCGATACCGGGGAGTTCACGTGCTGAGGAGCCAAGCTGTATCTGCCGCTAACCGTTTACTGGCGGCCCTCCCGGGGGGTGATCTCGAGCGATTTCTCGCCCAGTGCGAGCCGGTACAACTGCGCTTCGCCGACGTTCTGGCTGAGCCTGGCGAGCGCATCAGTCACGTCTATTTTCCAACGTCCAGCTTCATTTCCCAGATCGCGCCGACCAACGGCCGGCCTGGCCTTGAGGTGGGAATGATCGGCAACGAAGGCATGCTCGGCATATCCGTCATTCTCGGAATCGACGTCTGGCCACTGTATGCTTCGGTTCAGGGCCGCGGCACCGCGCTGCGCATCGAAACAAGATTTTTTCGCCGACAGCTCAAGCAAAGCCCCACATTACAGCGCCGGCTGCAGCGCTACCTGTATGTACTGATCGGGCAACTGGCGCGCAAAGCCACCTGTACGCGCTTTCATTTACTGGAGGCGCGTCTCGCGCGCTGGCTTTTGATGGCGCAGGACCGGGCCCACGGCGACGAATTTCATGTAACCCAGGAATTACTTGCCGTCATGCTCGGTGTTCGCCGCGTCGGCGTCACCAAAGCGGCCATTTCGCTGCAAGACCACAAATTGATTCGCTACCGCCGCGGCGACATCACGATCCTCGATCGCGATCGGTTGCGCCTTAGCGCATGCGACTGTTACGCGGCCGACGCGGCCGCCTACGCAGAGATGCTCGATTAGCGCTTGGCGACGCAGCAGCGTAATCGACCGCCAAGCTACTGCCCTGCTGCGGGCAGCCGCCGGTCCATGGAGACGCGGCGCGAAAACGGTCGCCGAGCCCGCTTCTTAAGCCCGGTAACAGCGACGCTTGCGCACCCCTCTTGATCAGGGTAAATGTTTTTTTATGCTCTCGTTCTGCCGAATGCCGAAACAGAAAGGTGCGCGTTCGCCGGCAAATTGCTTGACTTGCGCTTATTCGCCCGTATAATTCTGCCTTCTTTGATGTCGTAGCCAGCTCGTACGGCAAAGAAGGCGCGTAGCTCAGCTGGTTAGAGCACCACCTTGACATGGTGGGGGTCGTTGGTTCGAGTCCAATCGCGCCTACCAAACACATAAAGCCAGAGCGAGCCTCTGGCTTTATTTATTTCTGGGATCGCAAAATGCCGGTCATAACTCTGCCCGATGGTGGACGACGCGAGTTCGCGCAACCCGTAACCGTTGCCCAGGTTGCCGAAGACATCGGTGCCGGTCTGGCCCGTGCGGCGCTCGCCGGCAAAGTCAATGGCCGCGTCGTCGACACCTCGTTCCTGATTGAAAACGACGTCCATCTGGGTATCGTTACCGACAAGGACGCCGAGGGTCTTTCAATAATCCGCCACTCGACTGCCCACCTTCTCGCGTACGCCGTCAAGGAACTTTTTCCGGACGCACAGGTGACGATCGGCCCTGAGGTCGAAAACGGCTTTTATTACGATTTTGCCTACTCGCGCCCGTTTACGCCCGAAGACCTCACGGCGATCGAAAAGCGGATGAGCGAACTCGCCAGGCGCGACATTCGGGTCACGCGCGAAGTATGGCAACGCGACGATGCGACCGCGTTCTTCAAATCGATTGGTGAGCATTACAAAGCCGAACTCATCGCCGCGATCCCGGAAGGGCAGGAAGTGTCCCTTTATCGCGAAGGCGATTTCATCGACCTTTGCCGCGGCCCGCACGCGCCGTCAACCGGCAAGCTCAAGGTTTTCAAGTTGATGAAAGTCGCCGGTGCTTACTGGCGCGGTGATCAGAACAACGAGCAGCTCCAGCGCATCTACGGCACCGCCTGGGCGAAGAAGGAAGAGCAGGACGCTTACCTCAACATGCTCGAAGAAGCCGAAAAACGCGACCACCGTCGCCTCGGCCGCCATCTTGACTTCTTCCACCTGCAGGATGAGGCACCGGGCATGGTCTTCTGGCATCCCAAGGGCTGGGCGATCTGGCAACAGGTCGAG
>JBBRXI010000018.1:0-15628 GCA_038248575.1 Burkholderiales bacterium
CGTTGAGCTGCGCGGCAAATTGCTCGAAATTGAGCTTGGCTGCCTGTTCCTTGAGCTTGAGCTCGCTGCTTCGGTCGCGCAGCGGCGCGAGGCCCTGCTCTAGCCTTAGCCGCTGTTCTTCGAGCGCGCGCAACTCGCCAGTCGCCGCTTCGAGCCCGTCGCGCGCGCCGGCGAGCCCTTGTTCACGTGCAACGCGCTGCGCGAGCGCCGCTTGCAGTTGTGGTTCAAGGTCCTCGGCTTTCATCGCTTCGGCATTATCGGTGCAGCGCGCGAGTTCGTCGCCGATGCGTTCCAGCTGCTTGGCCGCCAGTTCACGGCCGCTCTTGATCTCGTCGATCTTGTTATGGCACTCGCGCTGCGCGAACTGCGCCTCGCGCAACTCGCGTTCGACGCCGCTCACCTGTTCCCGCTCGTCGCGCAGGGCGCGCTCGGCCCGTTCGAGCCCTTCCTTGGCCGCGTCGAGCACCCGCTGCAGAATGCGAATTTGTTCGCGTTCGCCTTCAATGACCGCCTCGGCCGCAGCCAGGCGTTCGCTCTCGCCGTCCTCTTCGGCGGCCATTTCGGCAAGGCTCGCGTCGATCTGCGCTTGCCGCTCGGTAAAGCGATCGAGCGCTTGCGCCAGTTTGAGCGTTTCCACCTGGATCGCGTGCGCACGTTCCTGCAGATCATTAAGACCCTCGCGCGCGTCGTGCAAGGCGCTCTGCGCGTCGTCCAGCCGCGCTTCGCTCTGCGCGAGTCGCTCCTGCTCCTGCTCGACACGCTCGTCGCGGCGCGCGATCAAGCCACCGAGTTCCTCGATTTCGCGCTGCCGCTCGAGCAGACCGTGCTCGGCTGCGTCCGCGGCAAACAACGTCACGCTTTGCCGGCTGACGAGATCGCCGCCCGGCGTCACGCAGCAGGCGCTGCCGGCCAGCGCCTCACGCCGGGAGAGTGCCGCGGCAAGATCGGGCGCCGTGTTGACCTCGCCGAGCCAGTCGCCGAGAATCGCCGCGAGTTTCGCGTCGCTGCAGCGCACGCGCGCCGCGAGGCTCTCCTTGCCCGCGCTGCGCACACTGCCGTCGATGGGTAAAAGCAGCGTCAGCTTGCTGCTCGGGCGATCGCGGCTCCACGCCGGGTCGGCGCTCGCCGCGCTCAGCGCGCCGATGCGTTCACGGAGGACCGCTTCAACCGCGTCTTCCCAGCCGGCGTCAACGTGCAGCGATTCCCACAACGGCCGCGCCTTGTCGAGACCATGGCGCTGCAGCCAGTCGCCGAGCTTGCCGTCGCCGCGCACACGCTTTTGCAGTTGCTCGAGCGCCGCGCGCCGGGCATGCGCTTCGGCCCGCTGCTTCTGTACGTTCTGTACCTCGGCGAGTATGTCGCGACGCTGCTGCTCAAGACGGGGCAACTGCTGCTGGCGGCCTACGAGCGCTTCCTGCGCGTCGGCGATACGCTGGCGCAATTGATCGAGCGTTTCCTGCTTGAAATCGAACTCGGCGCGATCGGGCACCGGCAAGGCCTCGCGTTCTTGCACCAGCCGCTCGCGGCGGCCGGCGATGATCTGCAGGGAGCGCTGGGCGTGACCTCGATTGGCCTGCTCGACCTGCAGCCGCTGCTCGGCGTGCGCGAGGACCGTGCGTTGCCGACTCGCTTCGTCCTGGGCCTGCGCGTACGCATCCTCGGCAAGCGGCAAGCGTTCCTGCTGGGCGGCAAGACGCATTTCGCCGTGCTCGACGCGACCGTCGGCAAGGACGGCGAGTTCCTGCCAGCGCGCGCGGTCGTTATCGAGCTTTTCGACCTGCTGCTGCCAGTGCAACTCATCGTCGGAAAGTTGCACGAGACGCGACTCGTATTCGTGCTGCGATTCGCGGCGGTGACGAATTTCCGCTTCGAGCCTCGCCACCTCGGCATTGGCTGTAAACAGCTCGCTTTGCCGACTGTGCACTGCGTCGCTCGCGGAAAAATGTGCTTCGCGGGCCACTTCGAGCCGGGCTTCGGTCTGCCGTAGCTCGGCATTCTGCGCTTCAAGATCGATCGCCGCGCGCCCGAGTTCGCCCGAGATGCGCTCGCATTCGGCCTGCGCCTCGTTGCGCCGCAGCAACCACAGCAACTGCTGCTTGCGCGTCAGTTCTTCGCTGTGGCTGCGATACTGCCGGGCCACCGCCGCCTGCGCTTCGAGACGTTCCATCTGCGCGCCAAGTTCGACGCGGATATCCTCGACACGCAACAGGTTTTCGCGCGTGTCGCCGATCCGGTTCTCGGTTTCCTTGCGCCGCTCCTTGTATTTGGTAACGCCGGCGGCTTCTTCGAGGAAAACGCGCAACTCGTCCGGGCGCGCCTCGATAATCCGTGAAATGGTCCCCTGGCCAATAATCGCGTAGGCGCGCGGGCCGAGGCCGGTGCCGAGAAAAAGGTCGGTGATGTCCTTGCGCCGCACGTGCAGGTTGTTGATGTAATACTCGGACTGGCCGCTGCGCGTCAGCAGGCGCTTGACCGACAGTTCGGCGTATTGCGACCACTGGCCGGCGATGCGCCCGAGCGCGTTGTCGAAAACGAGTTCGACGGCTGCCCGGGAAACCGCCTTGCGCGTTCCCGAACCGTTGAAGATGACGTCCTGCATCGACTCGCCGCGCAACTCAGAGGCTTTCGACTCGCCGAGCACCCAGCGCACCGCGTCGATGACGTTCGACTTGCCGCAGCCGTTCGGACCGACGACGCCGACCAGTTGCCCGGGCAGCGATATGGTCGTCGGATCGACAAAGGACTTGAAGCCGGCAAGTTTGAGTTTTGTCAGGCGCATGCAATCGAACGCAGTGAATCGGACGCAGTGAATCGGAGGCAGAATCGGAGGCAGAATCGCAGCCTTGGCGCGGCGGCGCGAGTCGAGTCCCAGCCGGCAAGGTATGACGTCGCACTGGCACAGGTTGAGCGCCTATAATAGCATTTCGCCCGCCCGAATCGTTTGCTGAAGGCCTGACCTGGACTCCCGATGACTACCCGACCGACCAATACGCTGGAAACATTTCCCAATCCCGCCGCGCAACGCGATTTCCATATCCAGATGGAAATTCCCGAATTCACTTGCCTGTGCCCAAAAACCGGGCAGCCCGATTTTGCGACGCTGACGCTCGACTACATTCCGGAAAAAACCTGCATTGAACTCAAAAGTCTCAAGCTCTATATCTGGTCGTTCCGCGACCAAGGCTGTTTTCATGAAGCGGTGACCAATCGCATTCTTGACGATCTCGTCGCAGCGACCAAACCGCGCTTCATGCGCGTGACCGCGAAGTTCTTCGTGCGTGGTGGAATTTTTACCAACGTCGTCGCCGAACATCGCAAGAAGAACTGGCAGCCGGTGGCGCGCGTCGAACTCGGCCACGAACTCGGCCAATTTCCCAGCCAATCCAATACCCGAGGCTAGACCATGAACAACGAATCATCACCGCAAGCGCAACTGGCCGACGAGGAACTCGACCGCCTCGAGGCCTTGCTCGACGAACCGGCGCTGGCCGAGGCCATGCGCCTCGACGAAATCCAGGCTTATCTGTGCGCCGCACTGTCCGGGCCGCAAGCGATCGCCGAAGAGGACTGGCTGGCCGACACGCTGGGAGGCGACGAGGCTTTGGTCAGCGAGCCGGGTCAGCAAGCCGCCGAACTTCTGCGCCGATTTGCCGCAGCACTCGAAGCCGAACTGGCGGCCGGCGAACCGCCCGTTCTGCTGCTCTACCCGCACGAAGACGGCGATAACGCAGCGAGCGACTATGCGCCCTGGTGCCAGGCTTATCTGGCCGGCGTCGATGCCGCCGAAGACGACTGGTTCGAGTTCCTCGGCGAAACCGACGACGAGAGCGAAGACAGCGAGGAAATCACTTACCTCGACGAACGTCTTTTCCCGCTCATGGTACTGACCGGCGAAGCCGAAGCGGCGGCGCGCGAAAACGGCGAGGAATGGCCGCAAGACGAGGAGCGCGAACAAATTGAAACCGATTGCCAGGACGATCTGCCGCTTGCCGTCACGGAGATCTACCGTTTCTGGGCCGCCAAGCGCGGGCCGGCAATTCGCCGCGACGAAGCGAAGATAGGCCGAAACGAGCCCTGCCCGTGCGGCAGCGGCAAGAAGTTCAAGCAGTGCTGCGGCGCGAGCTGAGGCGTTTAGCGCTTCTCACCAGCGGCCAAGAGGCCTTTCCGGCCGGCCTCTAGAGCGCTGGCCGGTGGCCGTTCAGACGCCGGCGTGGCGGCCGTTCAGACGCCGGCGTGGCGGCCGCCCACGTCGCCGGCCGCAGCGCGCCAGTGAAAGCGCGTTGGCGAACACGGCGCTGTTGTCCAGCGTACCGACGACGACGATTCCGGACCCTTTGAGCAGACCGCGCGGGTCATTGAAGATATACTCGCTCGCCGGGCGGTCGTGCCAGGCAGAGCGCCGAGCAAACCTGATCAAGCGATTGGGTTATGCGTTGTAACAGGTCAGGGAAGTCCTTATGATTATGCAATTTCGAGCCTCCCCGATTTTTCTTCGGGTATTCCCAATACGCGGAGAACGGTAGATCCCTGACGGGCAACCCCACTTTTCAGTCCGCAGGACTTTACCTTGCATGCGCCACCATGACACGCTCACTGACCACTCTGACCGCCTTATTTGTCTTCTGGCTCCTGCTCTCCGGAGTATTCACGCCGTTCTTTATCGCCGCAGGAGCCGGCAGTTCACTTGCCGTCCTTCTTTTCACACGCCGCATGGAGCGCTTTGGCCGCCCGGCAACGCCAAGTTCGATCCGCTGGGCGCGATTTCCGTCTTATTACCTATGGCTGCTCAAGGAGATCGCCGTTGCGGCAATTGACGTCAGCAAGTGCATTCTGCACCCGCGGTTGCCGATTTCGCCGGCGCTCGTCGAATTCGTACCGACGCAGACGACCGACGTCGGTCTGGTTATTCACGCCACCTCGATCACGCTGACACCGGGGACGATCAGCGTTGAAGTCGAGCGTGGCCGTTTTCTGGTGCACGCGCTGAGCAGCGAAGCCGCGGCATCGCTCGCTGGCAGCGAAATGGATCGCCGCTGCGCGGCTCTGGAGGTCGGCTCATGATGGTCGCTGCGGCGACGCTGGCGCTTATTGTTACCGCCGTGCTTGCCCTGGCTCGTGCGGCGCTCGGTCCGACGATATTCGATCGCTTGCAGGCGGCCAATACGATCGGCACCTGCACGATGCTCATCCTGGCACTGCTAGGCTTTCTCCGCGGGCGTCCCGAGTTTCTCGACATTGCACTCGTCTATGGCCTGCTTAACGTGATCGGCGTCATCGCTGTACTCAAGTTTTTCCTGCAAAGGACGTCCAGAGAATCCGGCCTGGAGAATACGTCCGAGGACGAGTCATGACGGCAGTACTCGATATATTGAGCGCCGTATCTCTGGCCGGTGGCGCTTTCTTTTGCCTGGTTGGCGGCATCGGGCTTCTGCGCATGCCCGATTTCTATACCCGCATGCAAGCCGCAAGTGTGACCGAAACGCTCGGCGCCGCGCTAATCCTGCTCGGACTGATGATTCAGGCCGGCCTCACACTGGTCAGCGCCAAATTGGCGATGATCGGTTTGCTGCTCCTGCTTGCCAGCCCTACGGCGACTCATGCGCTGGCGCGGGCGGCGCTGATGAGCGGGCTCAAACCATTGCTCGGCGCGCGTCCTTCGATTCCAGAGGTGGCGCCATCGAAACCCTGATTGTCGACGTGCTGCTGGTGCTCATGGCGATCACCGTATTCACGCTGGCGCGTACGCGCAAGCTGTTTTCGGTCGTTGTTCTTTCCGGCATCTACAGTTTTCTCATGGCCACGGTCCTCGTTGCCCTCGACGCCGTTGACGTCGCCATGACCGAGGCATCGGTCGGCGCCGGCATTTCGACCGTCTTGCTGCTCGCCGCGCTCTCTCTGTGCCGGAGCGAGGAAGCCAAGCCGGTGTACAAGCCATGGCTGCCGCTCGCGGTTTCCGTGACAACCGGCGCGCTGCTCATCTACGGGGCGATGGGGTTGCCGAATTTCGGCGATGCGGACGCGCCGATGCACCGCAACGTCGTTCCGCGCTATATGCAGAACGAAGTCGAAGTGCCCAACGTCGTTACTGCGGTCCTTGCGAGTTTCCGCGGCTACGACACGCTGGGCGAGACGACAGTGGTGTTCACCGCCGGTGTCGGCCTGATTGCGCTCTTGCGCCGACGAAAAAACAACGAGCCCGCCAAGCCGTCGCGACAGGACTCAATATGAAGGATGATCTCGTATTTCGCGTGGTCGGGAAACTGCTGATCCCGTGCACCCTGCTTTTTGCGATTTATGTCCAATTTTTTGGCGACTTCGGCCCGGGTGGCGGTTTTCAGGCCGGCGTCATCATCGCTGCCGCGATCATTTTTTACGCCCTGATCCATGACCTCGAAACGACCCGCCGCATCATGCCGGACTGGGTCGTCGAAGCCATGCTCGCGAGCGGCGTACTGATCTATGCCGGCGTTGGCGTCGCCGGACTTTTGCTCGGCGGCAATTACCTCGACTATAACGTCCTCGACCACAACGCCGTGCTCGGGCAGCACCGCGGGATTTTCTGGGTCGAGGTCGGCGTGGCGACGACGGTGAGCGGCGTCATGGTGAAAATCTATTATATGTTCGCCTCGCGCGGCGGCTCGGAGGGGGAGCCGTGATCGGCCATTTCACCTACATCATCACTGTTTTCCTGATGGTTGCCGGGCTTTTCATCGTCATTGCGCGCAGCAATCTGATCAAGAAATTGATCGGCCTGTCGATCTTTCAGACTTCGGTGTACCTGCTCTACATCACGCCCGGCAAGCTCGTCGGCGGCACCGCGCCGATCATTTCGCCCAATTACACGATCTATTCAAATCCGCTACCGCACGTGCTGATCCTCACCGCGATCGTCGTCGGCGTCGCCACGTTGGCGCTTGGCCTCGCGCTCACGGTGCGCATCCGTGAGGCCTACGACACCATTGAGGAAGACGAAATCCTGGCCTGCGACGAAAACCCCACCACCGCTCCTGATACGGAGCAATCGGCATGAGTTGGGTTCAACACCTTCCGGCGCTGCAAGTCGTCGTGCCGCTGATCTCGGCGCCGCTGGCCGTCCTGCTGCGTCGCAACAACCTTGCCTTCGCCGTCGTCACTGCGGCTGCCTGGGCCGCCTTCGCGACGGCGATCGCCCTGTGGTGGCAAGTCGACGACGGTGGGACCATTTCCTACCAGATCGGCAGTTGGGCGCCGCCCTGGGGGATCGAGTATCGCATCGACCGTTTGAACAGCTTCGTCCTTGTTCTCATTTCAGGCATGGCGGCGATCGTGCTGCCCTACACCCGCTTCGGCATCGCGCGCACGGTGCCGCGCGAAGTGCATTATCTGTTCTACGCCATGTTCGGCCTGTGCCTGACCGGCCTGCTCGGCATCACGATCACCGGCGACGCCTTCAACGTTTTCGTTTTCCTCGAGATTTCGTCCCTGTCCACTTATGTGCTGATCGCGCTCGCGGCCGACCGCCGGGCGCTGACCGCGGCCTACCAGTACCTGATCATGGGCAGTATCGGCGCCACGTTCTTCGTCATCGGTATCGGCTTCCTCTATCTGATGACCGGGACGCTCAATTTGGCCGACATGGCGGTGCAGTTGCGCACGGTCGAAAGTACGCGTCCGATCCTCGTCGCGCTCGCTTTCATCACTGTCGGCATCTCGCTGAAAGCGGCGCTCTTCCCCTTGCATCAGTGGCTTCCCAACGCCTACGCGTATGCCCCGTCGGCGGTCACCGCATTCATTGCCGCGACGGCGACGAAAGTCTCGCTCTACGTCCTCATTCGCTTCTATTTCTCCGTCTTCGGCCACAGCCCGGTCTTCGCCGACCTCCCCTTGCCGCAAATCATGCTCGTACTTTCACTGCTCGCGATGTTCGCGGCAAATTTCGTCGCCATTTTCCAGAGCAACGTGAAGCGGCTTTTTGCCTATTCGAGCGTCGGCCAGATTGGTTACATCACGCTCGGCCTGTCGTTTGATTCCGTCCACGGCCTCGCCGCGGCGATCATGCACCTCTTCAACCACGGGATCGCCAAGGGCGCGATCTTCCTGCTCATCGGCGGCATCGTCGCCCGCCTGACGACGCGCGACGGACACCCGCCGGTATTTTCCTTTGAAAACCTGGCCGGTCTCTCCAAACGGATGCCGATCACCTGTCTGGCCATTGTCATCGGCGGCCTGAGTCTGATCGGCGTTCCGGGCACCGCCGGCTTCATCAGCAAATGGCATCTCATTCTCGCGGCGTTCGAAAAAGGCCAGTGGTGGCTCGTCGGCGCGATTCTGGTGAGCTCGCTGCTCGCCGTCGCTTACGTCTGGCGATTCATTGAAACGGCGTATTTCCGCGATCCCGACCCGGACAAGGAGACTTGGGGGGAACCCCCTCTGGGGATGCTCATCCCGGCCCTGGTCCTGATCATCGCGACCATCTGGTTCGGCTTCGACACGTCGTTTACGGTCGGCTCGGCGCTCGACGCCGCCGAACAACTGATGCGTGACAGCCGATGAACGCCGACCAACTGATTCTCTTTATTCTCATCCTGCCGATCGTCGGCAGTCTCGGCATCGCGCTCGCCAAGCGCTGGCCGAATCTGCGCGAAACCGTCACGCTGACCACCGCCGTCGTGCTCTTTTTCTCCGTCACGCGATTGATCGATCCGGTGCTCAGCGGTACCTTGCCGAGCCTGACGCTGTTGTCGCCGCTACGCAACCTGCCAATCGCCTTCCGTGTCGAGCCGCTGGGTATGCTCTTCGGGTTGCTCGCGTCCGGTCTGTGGATCGTCAACTCGCTTTACTCGATCGGCTACATGCGCAAGAACGACGAAAAGCACCAGACGACGTTCTATGTCTGCTTCGCACTGGCCATCGGGGCAGCGCTCGGCCTCGCCTTTGCCGCCAATCTGCTGACCCTATTTCTGTTTTACGAGTTTCTGACGCTGATCACCTACCCACTCGTCACGCACGCCGGAACCGAGGAGGCCAAACAGGCCGGCCGCGTCTACCTCGGCACTTTGATGGGTACTTCGGTGCTCTTCCTGCTGCCGGCGATCATCTACACGTGGCACGTCGCCGGGACGACCGATTTTCGTCCCGGAGGTATACTTCCCGATACCCTGTCGCCGGGCGCGGCGGCGGTCCTTCTCGCGCTGTTCATGTTCGGTATCGCCAAGGCGGCGATCATGCCGCTGCACCGCTGGTTGCCGCGAGCGATGGTCGCGCCGACCCCGGTTTCGGCGTTGCTGCATGCGGTCGCCGTCGTCAAGGCGGGCGTGTTCTCCGTCGTCAAGGTGGTCGTCTATATTTTCGGTCTCGATCTGCTCGCCGGGACGACCGGCTGGCTCATCGCGCTCTCAAGCTTCACCATCCTCTCGGCGTCGCTGATCGCTTTCAATGCCAACAACCTCAAGCGCCGGCTCGCGTATTCAACGATCAGCCAGCTCTCCTACATCATCCTTGCCGCGGCCATTCTGACCCCGCTCTCAGTTCTCGGCGCCGGGCTGCACATCGCCGCGCACGCGCTCGGCAAGATCACCCTGTTCTTTGCCGCCGGATCGATCTACACCGCGGCGCACAAGACCGAAGTCAGCCAGCTCGATGGGATCGGCCGGCGCATGCCGTGGACGATGGGCGCTTTCGCCTTCGGCTCGCTGTCGCTGATCGGCGTCCCGCCCTTTGTCGGCTTCATCAGCAAATGGTATATCGTCAGCGGCGCCGTCGAGCAGGAACAGTGGCTCGCGCTCGCCGTCATCCTCGCCAGCACGCTGCTCAACGCCGGCTACTTCCTGCCGATCGTCCATCGCGCCTTCTTCCGCCCGCTCTCGGCCGACGACCTCACGCACCCGCACGGCGAGGCCCCAGTGCTCATGGTCGTTGCCATCTGGATTACCGCCCTGGCGACGGTCGCCGCCTTCTTCTATCCGGACGTTTTCCTGAGCTTTGGTCAAGCCATCACGACGAGAGGCGCTTCATGAACGAACCGGTCGACCGCCCACACAGCGAGCCGCCGCGCTGGCTCGACGACGCGCGCAATGTGCGCAAAGTTTATTTTTCGCTGTGGGTCGTCTGCATCGTGCTGCTGATTGCCGAATTCTTCATCGACAAGCACGGCGATATTCCGATCGAGCACTGGTTCGGCTTCCACGGTTTTTTCGGTCTGTGCGCCTGCGTTGCGCTGGTGCTTGCGGCCAAGCTCGCGCGTCGATTGTTGTGGCGGCCGGAGGATTATTACTATGACCGTCGCTGAACTTTCGCCGGGCCTGACGCTTATCGCCGGTAGCCTGCTCATCCCGCTGCTGCGCGGCTGGGTCAGGTCGGCGTATCTTGTCCTGCTCCCGCTCGTCGGCCTCGTCCATCTCGCGCTGCTGACGACCGGAGACTTCGGCGTCATGCACTTTCTCGGCATGGAACTCGTGACGCTGCGCGTCGACCGCTGGAGCATGCTCTTCGGCTGGATATTCATGATCGCCGCGCTGCTCTCGGCAATTTATGCCCTGCATCTGCGCTCGCCAGTGCAGACGACGGCAGGCTTCGCTTACGCCGGTAGCGCGATCGGCGCGGTTTTCGCCGGCGACCTGATGACGCTTTTCCTCTTTTGGGAAGCGACCGCCGTCACCTCGCTGTTCATCATCTGGGCGCGCGGAACGCGCCTGGCCTATCGCTCGGGTATGCGTTACGTCGCCACGCAAGTCGTTTCCGGCATGCTGCTGTTCTACGGCGTCGTTCTCTACATGAAGGGCACCGGCTCGCTGGCCTTCGGCCCTATCGGCCTCGACGCGCCCGGCGGCTGGCTCATTTTCCTGGCTTTTGGCATCAAATGCGCATTTCCCCTGCTGCACAACTGGTTGCCGGACGCTTACCCGGAAGCCTCGGAAGTCGGTACAGTCTTTCTCTCGGCGTTCACCACCAAGCTCGCCGTCTACGCCCTGGCGCGCGGTTTCGCCGGCACTGAACTGCTCATTCCCATCGGCGCCGTCATGACGGCGTTCCCGATTTTTTACGCGGTCATTGAAAACGACCTGCGCCGCGTATTGGCCTACAGCCTGAACAACCAGCTCGGCTTCATGGTTATCGGAATCGGTATCGGCAGCGAGCTGGCGCTCAATGGGACTGCCGCGCACGCCTTTACGCACATCATATATAAGGCCTTGCTGTTCATGTCGATGGGCGCTGTGCTGTTGCGCGTCGGAACGGTCAAGAGTTCGGAACTTGGCGGCCTGTACAAGTCGATGCCGCTAACCACCCTGTTCTGCATTATCGGCACCGCGTCGATCGCTGGCTTTCCGCTGTTCAGCGGTTTTGTCAGCAAGTCGATGATCCTGTCGGCGGCCGGCCAGGGCTATTACCTGATAACCTGGGTTGTCCTGCTCTTCGCATCGGCCGGCGCCTTCCTCCCGGACATCAAGGTTCCCTACTTCGCTTTTTTTGGCCCCGATTCGGGCAAGCGCTGCAAAGAGGCACCAGCCAATATGCTGGTTGCAATGGCAATAGCCGCCGCGCTGTGCATCGGTATCGGCGTCATGCCCGGGCCGCTTTACGCTCTGCTCCCCTACCCTGTTTCTTACGAGCCGTACACGAGTTCACACGTCATCTCGCAACTTCAAGTGCTGATGTTTTCCGCGCTCGCTTTGGCGATTCTGATGTGGACGCGGGTCTACCCGCCCGAACTGCGCGGCATCAACCTCGATTTCGACTGGCTGTGGCGCCGCGCCTACCAGGCCGCGGCGCGCCAATTTGTCGTCTATTGGAGCATCCTGTACGGCCATGCAGCGCGCCTTATCCTCGCCGAGGCGACGGATATGGAATCGCTCATCGCCCATTATCAGCAACCTGGCGGAGCACTGGTGCGCACCTCACCGACGCGCAGCATGGCGATGTGGGTGATGGTCATGCTGCTCGCCTATCTGTTCGTTTATTACCTCGACTGACGCGGCAACGCCAGGCGCTCAGCCGGGCGTCCGGACGCGCTCCATCTTCCCGGAAAACAGGCTCGCGGCGACGATCATCGCGCCGCCGAGCGCTTCGCGAGGGCCGAGCATTTCGCCGGCCAGCAGCCAGGACGCCAGCGCGGCAAAGCCGACTTCGGAGAGCATGATGACGATTGCCCGAGTGGCAGCAACGCGCGCCAGACCATACTGGACGATCAGATTGACGGCGAGCAGAACGAAACCGATCAGCCCGAGCAGCAGCCAGAGCGAGCGCACTTCCCTGCCGGGCGGCGGCACGAAGCCGGCGAGGATCAACGCCAAGCCGACGAGCGCGACGCCGGCAAACGAGACCATCGACTTGTTTTCAATCGAGATGTCGCTGGTGTAGCGCGAGAGCACGTTGAACAAGGCAAAAGAAAAACCGGCGCCGAGCCCGAACCAGTCGGCGGTGTCCTGCGGCACCGGCCAACCGACACGGGGCTGCCAGAGCATCGTCGCCGCGCCGGTCAGCGAAAGCGCGATGACGAAAACGCCAAAACGGTTGAGCCGTTCGCCAAGCAAGAGCCGTGATAGGAGTACGGTCCACAGCGGCGCCAGATAAAAGAGGAGCAGCACGCGCATCACTTCGCCGGAAAGCGTCGCCAGCACATAGCCCAGGTTGCAGCCGGCCGCGGCCAGCGCCAGCCAGAGCAGCGGCCACGACGGCGTCAGCGTTTTGAGTGAACGACGAAGAAAAACGATGCCGAGGAAAAAAGCGATCGAGTAGGTCAGCGTCGAGGCAGCGACGCCGCCCAGGCCGGCGTCGCGCAGGATGCGGTAGGGATACCAGATGACGCCCCAGATCAGCGCCCCGGAGAGCAGAGAAA
The DNA here is from genome assembly GCA_038248575.1 of Burkholderiales bacterium. Classification (GTDB taxonomy): domain Bacteria; phylum Pseudomonadota; class Gammaproteobacteria; order Burkholderiales; family Rhodocyclaceae; genus Propionivibrio. The sequence continues at coordinate 12,815 of JBBRXI010000018.1, forward strand.
GAACTGCTGTGCGCCGCTCGCCCGGATCGTTGCGGCCCGCTTGCCTTGCCCTCATCGGCCGAGTTTTCGCGCCGCGCCGGGGCGGCGCACAAGGCTCCGGCAATCATTAGGCACGCGACAGCGACTCGCGTTCACGCGTGTTTGCAAGGATAAGTGAGCGGTCATCGGCGGTTTCTAGGATAATTCTGAGTCCAACAGCTTTCGTTAAAACCACGTGACTCCCCATCTCGCCAAGCTCCACCCCTACCCCTTTGAGAAACTTCGGCAACTGCTTGCCGGCATAACGCCGAACCCGCGGTGGCCCGAAATCAAGCTCTCGATCGGCGAGCCGCAACACCCGACACCAGCGTTCATCAAGGACGCGCTGTGCGCCGCACTCGGCGGATTGGCGAGCTATCCTACCACGCTCGGCGCCACGGCCCTGCGCCGGGCTATTGCCGACTGGCTGGGGCGCCGCTATCAACTGCCGGGAATCAACCCGGATACAGAAATCATTCCGACCAATGGCTCGCGCGAAGCGCTTTTTTCCTTCGCCCAGACGGTGATCGATCCGACCCGCGGGCACGTACCGCTCGTCGTCAGTCCCAACCCTTTTTACCAGATCTACGAAGGCGGCGCGTATCTTGCGGGCGCCGAGTTGCGCTTTCTCAATACGCTGCCGGAAAACGATTTTGCCGTCGATTACGACGACCTTGCCGACGACGAGTGGCGGCGGGTTCAACTCCTCTTCGTCTGCTCGCCGGGCAATCCGACCGGCAAGGTCCTCGACCTTGATGACTGGAAGAAGCTCTTTACCTTAGCTGACCGCTACGGTTTCATCATCGCCTCCGACGAGTGCTACTCGGAAGTTTTTTTCGACGAGAGCAAACCGCCGCTCGGCTGCCTGCAGGCGGCGACGCTGCTCGGTCGCAACTTCGACCGACTGGTGATGTTCTCGAGCCTGTCCAAGCGGTCAAACGTGCCCGGAATGCGTTCGGGTTTTGTTGCCGGCGACGCGGCGATCCTCAAGTCCTTCCTGCTCTACCGGACCTATCACGGCAACGCCATGAGCCCGGCGATACAGACGGCCAGCACCGCCGCCTGGAACGACGAAGCGCACGTCGTCGACAACCGCCGTCTGTACCGCGAGAAGTTCGCCGCGGTGACGCCGCTGATCGGCGCTGCGCTCGGCGCGACGCTGCCGGACGCAAGCTTTTACCTGTGGACGCGAGTCAGTCAGCATGCGGGCATCTCGGATACCGAATTCGCCCGCGCGCTGGTCGCCGATTATAATGTCGTCGTTCTGCCCGGCAGCTTTCTCGCACGCCAGGCCAATGGCGTCAATCCGGGAGCCGGCTTCGTGCGCATCGCCCTCGTCGCGCCGCTCGCCGAATGCCTTGACGCCGCTGATCGGATCCAACGCTTCGTTGCCACCCTCTAGGAAACCAATAATGCAGGAATTTCAGAAGATCATTGACGACGCCTGGGAACAGCGCGCCTCGTTGCAAGCGGGCAGCGCGCCGGCCAAGATCGGCGAGGCAGTCAGCGCCGCACTCGCGGCGCTCGACGACGGCAGCTTGCGCGTCGCCGAAAAGATCAACGGCGAGTGGTTCACCCACCAGTGGCTCAAGAAGGCCGTCCTGCTCTCCTTTCGTCTCGAAGACAATCAAATGATCGAAGCCGGCGCGCAGCGCTATTTCGACAAGGTGCCGAGCAAGTTCGCCAAATACGACGGTGAAAAATTCATCCGCGGCGGCTTTCGCGTCGTCCCGCCGGCCGCCGTACGGCGCGGCGCCTTCATCGGCAAGAACGTCGTACTGATGCCGTCCTACGTTAATATCGGCGCCTATGTCGACGCGGGAACGATGGTCGACACCTGGGCGACCGTCGGCTCGTGCGCGCAGATCGGCAAAAACGTCCATCTTTCGGGTGGCGTCGGCATCGGCGGCGTACTCGAACCGCTGCAGGCCAATCCGACGATCATCGAAGACAATTGTTTTGTCGGCGCGCGTTCGGAAGTCGTCGAGGGCGTCATCGTCGGTGAGGGCTCGGTGATCTCGATGGGCGTCTACATCGGGCAGTCGACGAAAATCTACGACCGCGAAACCGGCGAAGTCAGTTATGGCCGCATCCCTCCCGGCTCGGTCGTCGTGTCCGGTAACCTGCCTTCAACTGACGGCAGTTACAGCCTCTATTGCGCAGTCATCGTGAAAAAAGTTGATGCCAAAACCCGCGCCAAGACAAGCATCAACGAACTGCTGCGCGGCGACTGATCCCCTTTCAACGATTTCACACCGGCGGGCCACCAATGATTCTGGACAAACTGTTTCAGCTGATGGCGGAAAAACAGGCTTCGGATATTTTCATCTCGGCCGGCGTGCCGATCCACATCAAGATCCACGGTAATACGCTGCCAGTCAATCAGCAGCTGATGGATTCGGCGATGATCGAAAAGATCGCCTTCGAGCTGATGTCGCCCGAGCAGACCAAGACCTTCGAAGCGCTAAAGGAGATGAATCTCTCGTTCGGAGTCCCCAATGTCGGCAATTTCCGCATCAACCTCTTTCGCCAGCGCGCGTCGATTTCGATCGTCGTGCGCTACATTCTCGGCAACATCCCGGCGCTCGAGACGCTGAACCTGCCGACGATCCTCTCCGAGCTGATCATGGAAAAGCGCGGCCTGATGCTCGTCGTCGGCGCGTCGGGAGCGGGAAAATCGACGACCATTGCCTCCATGCTCGACTACCGCAACGCCAAACTCGTCGCCGCCCTCCGCGAAGATCGCGCGCGACAAGCGAGTGAATAGGAGGCACCGCCGCCATGGATCAGGTGCAA
>JBBRXI010000019.1:0-15513 GCA_038248575.1 Burkholderiales bacterium
CGCATCAAGCAATTCAGACGCATCGCCACCCGCTACGACAAACTCGCAAACTCTTTTCTGTCGTTCGTTCATCTCGCGTGCGCCTTCGTCTGGCTGGCTTGATTGAGAACACACCCTAGCAGCCGCATGTGCCGGTGCCCCGGTACCTGACCACCTTCTTTCCGGCTTGCTTGATTGACACCTGCGCGGCTACGTCCGAAAACTCACACCCATCGACCTTCGTCGGAGGACAGGTTGACCGCGCGGGCCGGTAGCGTATGTCGACTTCGAGTTGGTCGCGTCTTCGGCGAAGTGCGCGCGACAAACGGCGCTGGGCCGGAGAGCCTGATCAACGCCTTCGGCCTCGACCTGTCGCCGAACGACCGCTGGACCTACGGCGTCAAGGCCGAGGTCGGCACCGTTTCCGACCCGCTGTCCGGCGACCTCGACCGTCAGGCACTCGGTGTCTCGGCCGCCTACAAGTTCGAACGTACCAAGTACAGCGGCAGCCTCGAATGGCGCGACGAGAACGGCAAGGCCAACACCGGCCTCGGCAACGTCAGCAGCCACCGCCAGGTCTGGCTGATGCGCAACACACTCGGCTACATCGTCTCGCCCAGCTGGCGGCTGATCGGCAAAGCCAACATCTCGCGCTCGCAAAACTCTCAGGGCGCTTTTTACGACGGCGATTTCCATGAGTTCGTCTTGGGCGGCGCCTACCGGCCGGTCGATAACGACCGCTGGAACACGCTGATCAAATATACCAATTTCTACAATCTGCCGTCACCCGGGCAGATAACGGCGAACGGCACATCGGCCGATTACGCGCAGAAGAGCCAGGTGTTCTCGATCGACACCATCTACGACCTGTTCCCTTGGCTGTCGGTCGGCGCCAAGTACGGCCTGCGCTACGGCGAGTTGCGCCAGACCAGGGCCAGCGGCGAGTGGTTCTCGAGCCAGGCCGACCTGATGATCCTGCGCGCCGACTGGCACTTCGTAAAGGAGTGGGACGCGCACGTCGAGTTGCGAAACTTGCGCGCCAAGGAAGCCGAAGACGCCAAGGCCGGCGCGCTGATCGGCGTCTACCGGCACGGCGCGGATGGAGTCAAGGTCGGGGTCGGCTACAACTTCACGCGCTACTCGGACGATTTGACGGACTTGTCATACCGGTCGAGGGGGTGGTTCGTGAATATTGTCGGGACAATGTAGGGCTCAGAAAACCGGCGCGCCATCGGCAGCCGGTTTCCGCCGACCCGAGAGGGCGACGAGTAATCCCGCGGCAACGACGATCCCCATGCCGACGAGGGTGATCGGATCGGGAAAATCGCCAAAGACGAGAACGCCGAGGACACCGACCCACAACAGCTGGATATAGGCAAACGGCGCGAGCAGCGAAGCCGGCGCGTATTCGAGCGCCTTGATCGTCGAGAAATGGCCGATGCCCGATATCACGCCGATCAGCGCAAAGAAAAGAAGACCTTTCACACTCGGATTGATCCACACGAAGGGCAGCGCCAGGCTCATCACCAGCGAGCCGACACAGAGCACGCAAAGCAGCGATGTGAGCGAGCTTTCCTTGTGCGAAACGATGCGCGTGAACACCTGGTACGCAGAAAAGCACAGCGCGAGTCCGAGCGGCAACAGCGCCGCCAGCGTAAATAACGCGCCTCCGGGGCGGACGATGATCAGCACCCCGACAAAGCCGATGAGCACGGCGGCCCAGCCGACGCGACTGACTTTCTCGCCGAGAAAGATGACCGCCCAGAACGTCAGCAGCACCGGATGGATGAAACTGATGGCCTGCGCCTCGGCCATCGGCATGACGCGATAGGCAAAGACGATGAACAACGTTCCGGCGGTGAGCAGCAGCCCGCGCATCAGCTGCAGGCCAGGGTAAGCCGTCCGCCATACGCTTGCGCCACGCTGCCTGGGCAGAAAAACGGCGAGCAGCACGAAGGGCACGGCGTAGCGCGCCCAGACGATCATCTCGACCGGGTAGTCGCGCGCCTGATATTTCGACAACGTATCGACCAGCGCGTAGGCGATCGTCGCCACGACGGCCATCACGATACCGCGACCGGCCGTCGAATGCTGGCTCAAAGCGGGCTCTCGGCCGCCAATCGACGCGCCGCGCCACCATCCTCGACTTCGCGCTCGCACAGCGCATGGTCGAGCTGATAGAGCGCACTGGTGATCGCCGTCGCCTGGCGCGCCGCGAGCCGGCCCGCGGACAACGACTCATCACCCAGCCGCGCGACGCTCTCGCGCGCATAGCCGGTGACCAGCAGCACCCAATCGACAGCGCCATCGTTACCGCGAATGCCCTGCTCGCGGGTCATTTCCGGCGGCAGCGCCGAGGCGAAGAGGTGCGCGCTGCACACGCCGGGCAGCGTCGGCAGGCCCGGCATCAGTTCGCCGACCAGCCAGTCGCGCAGCGATGACTCGCTGCCGGCCGCCGGCGCAAAGCGCAGCAGCAGGGCAACGCGGCCCAATCCGGCGCCGCAACTGGCGACCACCGTGCACAAGCCGCGCCTCATGCCGCGGTAATGGGTCATCATTCTGCTCGTCCACGGCGACGGATGGTTGAGGCGTTCGCGGTAGGGCGCCGAGGCCAGCGTCGCCAGTTCGTCGACTTCGTACATCACGAAATAGCGCGGCTCGCCGGCCAGCGCCAGCCAGCGCGAGCCGCGCCGGAAGCCGGCGATCGCCAGCCGTTCGGGCAGGTGCTCGTGGCTGTGCCAGTCGTCGTGTTCGGCGATCGCCTCGGCGGCGACATCGAAGGACAGAATCATTGCCGCTTGACCGAGCAGTGCCATGTCTTTCTCCCTGAGTGGGTATCTGAACCGATCAAACGGTGGCGACGACGGCGCCGCTTCTCGCCGCTTCGACGACGGCGTCGGTGACACGCACATTCTGCAAACCGTCGCGCGCCGTGACCAGCGGCTCGGCCTCGCCGCGGATCACCGCGGCGAAGTGCTCGATCTGTTCGGCGAGCGGGTCCTTGCGCTCGAGGGCGAGCGTCTGGCAGACGAAGGGCTTGTACCACGAGCGGTCCTCGTCGCGAGCGTAGGTCTTGAGGCGCATCGTCGGCACGGCGAGCGAGCCGCGCGAGCCGACGATCGTATAGCAGTCCTCGTCGGGATAAGTCGGGTACTGCTTGTTTTCCTGCGCCGTCTGCTCCCAGCTCTTGGGCGAAGCGGCGGTGTCGGAGAGCAGAAAGCTGCCGAGCGCGCCGTTGGCGAACTTGAGGTTGATGGCGACGGTATCCTCGACCGCGAAGCCGCGCGTCGCGTTCGAGCTGAAGGCCTGCACGGCGACGATCTCGCCGACCATGGCGCGCAGATTGCCGATTTCGTGCGTCAGGTTGATCAGGATCGGGCCGCCGCCGGGTTGCCGCCGCCAGGCGTTGGCGCCTTCGTAGTAGCCCTCGCTGTCGGGCTTGTAGAACACCGCGCTGCCCATGACGCCGACGATCTGGCCGAGGACGCCCGAGTTCACGACGTCCACCACCTGGTGCAGGATCGGGCTGTGGCGACGGTGATGGCCGACCAGCAGCTTGACGCCGGCCGCTTCGGCCGCTTCACAGACGCGGATGCCGTCGGCCAGCGTATGCGCGACCGGCTTCTCGATCAAGGTGGTGACGCCGGCGGCGATGCATTGCAGCGCCTGCTCGGCGTGGAGCTGGTTCGGCGTCGCCAGGATGACGCCGTCGGGCTTGTCGCTGGACAGCATTTCGCCGAGTGAGGTGTACATCGGGACGCCGGCGCTCAGCGCTGTTTTGGCGAATTTGGCCGGTGGCGACGGGTCGACGATTGAGACCAGCTGGCAACTGCGACTTTTCTGGATTTTCTCGATATGGCGGTGGCCGATGAGGCCGGCTCCGGCCACTGAAATACGCACCTTGTGCATGGTATTTTCTCCCGCAGGAACGGTCGCGCCGTCGTGGTTTGGCGCCGGCGACGGCATTGGTCGCGAACGACCAGGCCAAAAGCCATGAGCTTACTGCAAACCCGTTCGCGCTGCAGCCGCTGGCCGGGCTGAGGGCGCCCTAACGACGCCCCCGCGTGGCTGCCATTTGCTATGATCGCAGCGATGAAAACACCGAATCTGCATATGCCCGCCCTGCGCCTCGGCTTCGTCGGCGGCGGCCCGACGTCGGGAATCGGGCCGACCCACTGGCACGCGTCGCGCCTCGACGGCCATTTCGAACTCGTCGCCGGCGCCTTCTCTTCAGCTGCCGCAATTAACCGTTCGGCGGCTGCCACCTATGGCGTCGCCGAGGACCGCGTCTACGCGTCGTTCGACGAGATGGCGGCGAGCGAAAGCGCCCGCGCCGACGGCATCGAGGCGGTGGCGATCATGCTGCCGAACAACCTGCACGCGGCGGCGAGCCGGGCTTTTCTCGCCCAAGGCATCGACGTCATTTGCGAGAAGCCGCTGGCGACGACGCTCGGCGAAGCGCTCGAACTCGAGCAGTTCCACGCCGAGCATCCGTCCGTATTCGTTCTCGCGCACAACTACAGCGCCTTTCCGATGGTCAGGGAAGCGCGTGCGCAGATCGCCGCCGGAACGCTCGGCGAGTTGCGCCTCGTCCAGGTCGAGCACGCCGTTTCGTCAGGCGTCGAGCCGGCGCCAAATAGCGTCGCCAAGCCGATCGGCTGGCGCGCCGACCCAGCCATCGTCGGGCCGTCGGCAGTGCTCGCCGACGTCGGCGTGCATGCCCATCACTTCGTCCGCTATATCACCGGGCTCGAGGTCAGCGAAGTCGCCGCCGATCTCGCGACGCTGGCGCCGGGCCGCAGCTCGGACGACAACGCGCACGTCATGCTGCGCCTCGGACCAGCAGTGCGCGGTCAGATGTGGGCGAGCTTCATGGCCGCCGGACACCGGCAAGGCCTGAAGATCCGCGTCTATGGCAGCAAGGCGTCGCTGGCCTGGGAACAGGAAGACCCCGACCGCCTGTTCATCCGGCCGCAACACCAGCCGCACTATGTGCTGCGCCGCGGCGAGCTGTGGACCGGCGAGGCCGCGCTATCGGCGACGCGCCTCAAGGCCGGGCAGGTCGAAGGCCAGCTCGAGGCCTTCGCCAACCTCTACGCCGACGCTGCCGAACTGATCCGGGCGCGCCGTTGCGGGCGTTCGCCGGCGGCTTCCGCGCGCCTTTGCCCGACGCTCGCTGACGGCATCAAGGGCATGCGTTTTGTGGACGCATGCGTCCGCTCGCAGGCTGCCGAGGGGGCCTGGACGCGACTTTAACGCGCCTCATTTGACCGGCAAGCGCGCGGCGCAGAGCCCCGTGCACCAGCGCTCGTTGACGCCGTCGAGCGCAGCCCGCCAAGCCAGGAGAAGCACTCGGATGCGCAGCCGCTTTCGGGCTTTTTGCGCTAGGATTACGGACTTTGTTTTGACGCCATCATCAGCCCGCCAAGAGAACTCCTCATGCTGCTGCGCATCACGAGCATCGTTTTTCCGATCTTCCTCATCGTTCTCGTCGGTTACCTCTACGGTCGCAAACATCGCCCGGAGATGCTCGCCGCCAACCGGCTCAACATGGAGATATTCCTGCCGGCACTGATTTTCTCGGCGCTCGCCGGAAAGACCTTCAATCTTCGCGACAACGTGACCATCGCCATCGGCGCCGCTGTCGTCGTCGCCGGCTCCGGACTGCTCGCCTGGCCGTTGGCCCGCCTGCTGCGCTACGACGCGCGGACCCTTCTGCCGCCGGTGATGTTCAACAACGTCGGCAATATGGGGCTGCCGCTGATGCTGCTGACCTTCGGCGAGCAGGCGCTGGCGCCAGCCGTCGTCCTCATGCTGGTCGTCACCTCGCTGCAGTTCTCGATGAGTCCCTGGCTGCTGGGTGGCCAGTTTCGGCTGTCGGTCCTCTGGCGCGAACCGCTGATCGTCGCCGCGCTGCTCGGCGTCACGATCAGTCTCTTGGCCGTCCCGGTTTGGGCGCCACTGATGACCGCAAGCCGGATACTCGGCGACATCTCGCTCGGCCTGATGATTTTCTCGCTCGGCGTGCGGCTCTCGAGCGCGCGCCTGAACGCCTTGCGAATCGGCCTGGTTGGCGCCATTGCGACGCCGCTCACCGGAATGCTCGTCGCCTGGGCCTTCGGCGCGCTGGCTGGCGCAAACCGCCCCGAGCAGGACATTCTTTTCCTCTTCGGCGCGCTGCCGCCGGCGGTCAGCGGTTTTATCTTCGCCGAGCGCTACAACCAGGAACCCGACAAGGTGGCATCGATCATCATGATTGGCAACGCCGCAGCCCTGTTCTTCATCCCGCTGGCGCTCGCCCTTCGGCTCTGAGCGAGCGGGCACCAGACGCCTTTTCCGTCCGGCGCTGCAGACGTTCGCTCGTCATCATTTCGTTTGGCTTTCGAAGCGGAATGGCTGTCAAACCCGTGACGGGGGTTGTTTTCAAACCCGTGAGGAAGGACCTGGTCCAATTTTTTAGTGGAGGATGGTTCGGTCCTGCCGGAGGAGAACCGCACCCTAGCTGGAGGGTCTATTCAGTTCGCAGGAGAAGGCTTCTCCCGTACGGATCAGCGGACCTATTGCAGGATCACTTAAAAGGGCGGCGAGTTCCCCGTCGTCCAGAGGCCTCGGATCGTCGCGTTCGGCATCGACAGCGCAGAAAAAGCCGAAGGGATCCCCCGTTTCGTTTATGAGCTGGTGAGGTACATCCGGGGCAATATATGCCGCGTCCATAAAACCGAGATCGAAAGTCTCCCGTCCCATTATGAGCCGTCCCCTTCCCCGCAAACCAAGGACGCAGTGGGCGTGCCGGTGTTTTTCCAGCCGGGAATACCCTCCGGGCCCCACTTCGAAATATCGGAAATGGAACCGGACATCCTCCCGGCCGCCAAACAACACAAATCGTTGTACGTCCCGGTAGTCTCCGCTAGCACTCGGCGCGAGAACGCCCCCATACCCGTCGTTACCCACTCCATTCCACCGATAATCGGAAAATTTCATGAACCGCGACAATTCCGCCTCTTTGCAAAATCGCTTATCCATCCCGCAATCCTCCACGTCATTCCACCGGCCGAAGCAATATCTTGATCCCCTTTCTTTCTTCGAACTCTTTAAAGGCCCGTTCCCATTCGAGAATGGAATACTCCGAAGTTATGAGGGGTTTTAGCTTTATCCGCCCCTGCTCGACGAGCTTCAGGGCTCTTTCCCAGGCGTTACTTGAATGGGAGGCGGACCCCGTGATAATGATCTCCTTGACAACCACCGAGTCCAGATCCAAGGGTACCTTCCTGCCGAAAATACCCATCTGCGTAAATATCCCCCTCTTTTTGAGCAGGGAGATACCCGAATCCACGGCCGCGGGAGATCCTGAACATTCGATAAAAACATCGGCCCCCGTCCCGCCGGACAATTCGAGGACGATCTTTCCCAGATCTTCCTTCAGTACGTCGACGGTCCGGTCGATTCCCAATTTCCTGGCCAGGACAAATCGCTCCTCGTCCGCGGTGGTACCTGACAGGATGACCGTGCCGCCTTCGGCTTTAGCCACCTGGGCGGCAAGTAGGCCGATGGCCCCCGGACCGGCGATCACCACCAAATCCCCCGCGCTGACCTTCGTCTGATCGAGCACCGCGTGAACGCTGCATACCATCGGTTCCGATAAGGCACCCTCTTCGAAGGAGATATTGTCCGGTATCCGGTAAACGTTTCTTTCCTTGCAGACGATATATTTGGCGAAAGCCCCATCCACGTTGAGCCCCTGGGCACCCCGCTTGACGCAGATGGCGTAATGGCCGGATCGGCACATATAGCATTCTCCGCCGCAGTTCATGCAGACATTTTCCGCGGTGACCCTGTCGCCGGGCTTATATTTCGTCACTGATTTCCCGACTTCCACGACCCGGCCGCAGAACTCGTGGCCGATAATGACCGGAGGAGTCGTTGGAAACTCGTCCTTTTGAATGTGGATGTCGGTGCCGCACACTCAGCAGGCGACGACCTCAATTTTAACTTCATCATTGCCGCAGACCGGGTCAGGCATATCCTTAATTTCCAGGTTTCCCGGACCGCGAGCAGTTTTTACCAGTGCTTTCATAAAGGCATGATACTGAATGTCCGGTTGATTTCATAGCAGCGAGTTTCGATTTTGGTGTGGCAAGCTGGATGCTTTGGTCACTGCAATTGTCTGTGCCTGAGGCCGCCTGGACGGCGGAAGCCAGCACTCCGACGTGGTGATGACGATGCCTTCGATGACGATGTTGGGGGCGTGGAGAACGTCGAGCGCGTGGCCTTTCATGACCGAGGCGAACGTCGGTGTGGTTACTCGGACGGCCTCGACGGTATATTTTCTGAACGCCGTGGTGGACCGGATGCGCAAGACCGTCACCCAGTACGGCGTCTGAGCCGAAGCACGAGGCCAGTGCCTGGCCCCGGCTTATTGCCGGGGTATTAAATGTAATCGGGATACGGGAAGACGCGGGGAACATGCGCTGGCACGGTCCGGCCGAGCCGGTCGGGCATGCGGGACGTCAGTCTTTGTTGCCGGCGGCACTTCAAACTCGTCGAACACGTTGATCCCGCCTCTCCGGCGCTCCTTCATGGAACGGCGATCCGCAGTCACATCCATTCCGTGGGGATGCTGAGCGAACTCCCATATGCGGGCGCGTAAGGGAAGCGCCCAGGCTTTCGCTATTGCGCTGTGAGCCGACGGCTGGTCGGCGCCGATCGTCGAGCGGGGCGGGTCGGCGTCAGACCGCGGTGTCGATGACTTCGCGATAGGCTTCGGCCTGCTCGCGCAGCCAGTGGCAGAAAATCTGCAAGGGCGCCGAGCCGACGTTGTTCTCGGGATAGACGAGGTAATAATTGCGCTGGCTGCGCAAGACCGCCGAACACGGCATCACGAGCTCGCCCGAAGCGATCTCGCTCAAGACGAAAAAGCGCGGCACGAGCGCCACGCCAAGTCCGACCCGCGCGGCGACGACGAGCATCGAAAACAGCTCGTAACGTGCCCCGCCCATCGCATTGACGTTGGTGACGCCGGCCGCCGCGAACCAGTCGCGCCAGGCGTCGGGTCGCGCCGACTGATGGAGCAGCGGAAGATTCTCGAGCTCACGCGGGTCGATCGGCATCTTGCCGTCGACCAGCGAAGGACTGCAGACGGGAACCATTTCCTCGCCGAACAGGTATTCGGTAATTGCCCCGGGCCACACCGGGTCGCCGTAGTGGATCGCCGCGTCGAAAGCCGTGTCGTTGAACATGAAAGGTTCGGCGCGCGTCGTCAGATCGAGGGTGATTCCTGGGTGCGCCGCATGAAAGAAGCCGAGGCGCGGAATCAGCCAGCGCGTCGCGAAGGTCGGAATGACGGCAAGTTCGAGAACGCCGCCGGCGCCGCGATGGGCCATCAGCGAGAGCGTATCGTGCTCGATCCGCTTCAAGTTTTCGCGCACCTGGCGGGCGTAAATCTGCCCGGCTTCGGAAAGCGAGACGCGCTTCTTGATGCGGTTGAAGAGCTGCACACCGAGATTGCCCTCGAGCGCCGAAATCTGACGACAGACCGCGCTCTGCGTCAGCGACAGTTCCTCGGCAGCGCGCGTGAAGCTCTGGTGCCGCGCGGCGGTCTCGAAAGCGATCAGAAGATCGGTCCCGGGTATTTTTCTACGCATGGAAATTATTCCGAAAATGCACTATGTGATGACTATACATCGTTTGCCGCGAGAGGAAAACAAGGCAAGAATCAACGCTTCGTGGAAATTATGATGTCTGCCGAAGAAGGCGGCAATTGACCACCACGCATCATTTCTCTGCCCGCCGCGCAGGCGCGACCGGGAATCGCCGGCCGGATTATTGAGCGGACGACAGGCAGGGGAATCGCAAGGAGGTTCAGGCCGGTTCAGAACATGTCCCGACCTCTTGTTAGGTATTCGGTATCCGGTCGCGCCGGGTCTTAAAACCTAAAGATTTCTCATATGTCAGGTGATCACGATGGATACGACGGCGCAGCTTAACCGGCTCTTGGAGCTACAGGAGGAAGCAAAGAGCGGCGGGGGACAGGACAAGATAGACAAACAACACGCGGCGGGCCGGTTGACGGCGCGCGAGCGTATCGATCTGCTGCTCGACGCCGGCTCGTTCGAAGAATTCGACATGTTCAAGATCCACCGCTGTCGGGATTTTGGCATGGAGAACGTCGTCATCCAGGGCGACGGCGTCGTCACCGGCCACGGCACCGTGAACGGCCGCATCGTCTATGTCTTCGCGCAGGATTTCACGGTTTTCGGCGGTTCGCTGTCCGAGACGCTCGCCGAAAAAATCTGCAAGATCATGGATCTCGCCATGAAAAACGGCGCGCCACTGATCGGCCTCAATGACTCGGGCGGCGCGCGCATCCAGGAAGGCATCGAAAGTCTCGCCGGTTATTCGGAAATTTTCCTGCGCAACGTCATGGCCTCGGGCGTCATTCCGCAAATCTCGGCGATCCTCGGCCCCTGCGCTGGTGGCGCGGTGTACTCGCCGGCATTGACCGACTTCGTGGTCATGGAGCGGCTCAATTCGTACATGTTCCTGACCGGCCCGAAGGTCGTCAAATCGGTCACCCACGAAGTCGTCACCGTCGAGGAACTCGGCGGCGCCGACATGCACTCAACGCAAAGCGGCGTCTCCGACTACGCCGCCGAGTCGACGGCCGACGCCATCGACTACGTCAAACGCCTGCTCTCTTTCTTGCCGCAAAACAACTTTGAAAGCGCGCCGCTTCTCGCCTGCACCGACCCGGTGAACCGCGAATCGGACGTCTTGCGTTCGATCATCCCGGCCAATCCGAATGCCGCCTACGACATGAAGGCGGTGATCGGCGAAGTTGTCGACGACGGCGATTTCTTCGAAATCAAGGCGGCGTTCGCGGCCAACCTGATCGTCGGCTTTGCCCGCTTCAACGGCATCAGCGTCGGCATCGTCGCCAACCAGCCGGCGTATCTCTCGGGCGTCCTCGACATCGATTCGTCGATCAAGGGCGCGCGCTTCGTGCGCTTCTGCGACTGTTTCAACATCCCGGTGGTGACCTTGGTCGACGTGCCCGGCTTTCTGCCCGGAACCGCCCAGGAATATGGCGGCGTCATCCGCAATGGCGCCAAGATGCTCTACGCCTACGCCGAGGCGACCGTGCCGAAAGTCACCGTGATCACGCGCAAGGCCTACGGCGGCGCTTATTGCGTGATGTCGTCCAAGCACCTGCGCGGCGACATCAACTACGCCTGGCCGAGCGCCGAGATCGCCGTCATGGGGGCCAAGGGCGCCGCCGAGGTGCTCTACGGCCGCCAGGCCCGCGAGGCCGACGATCCGAAGGCCTTCCTCGCCGAAAAGGAAGCCGAATACCGCGAGACGGTGGCCAACCCGTATATTGCCGCGCAACGCGGTTACATCGACGATATTATCGTGCCGGCCACAACGCGCGCGCGCATTGTCCGCGCGCTCGGCCTGCTGCAGAACAAACGCGACACCAATCCGATGAAAAAACATGGAAACATTCCCCTCTGACGCGGCGCCAACTTTGAAGAGGTGAATTCATGAACGAGAAAAAATTGGCGGCAATCCTCGCCGCGACCCAGCTCTACCTCGAACACGAGGCAGCGTCGGCCCAGCCGGCAGCGGCAGCGCCGACGCGGCCGCCGCCCGAGCCCGGTCACTGGGCGCAGGCCGGTCGCCAGGAACTCATGAGCGGGCGCCGGATGATCGAGCTGCGCGCCTTTGCGCGCGCGCGATAGATTTGAAAATCTTGCTCTAAAAAACTTGTGGAGTTGAAAATGAATGACAGCATCGTAATGACCGCCATGAACTACGGCGCCGACCGGCCGCCGGCCGCCAACCCGGTCAAGATCATGGACCTCAGCCTGCGCGATGGGCACCAGTCCCTGTTCGCGACGCGCGGCCGCACCGAAGACATGATCCCGGTCGCCGAGATGCTCGACGAAGTCGGTTTCTGGGCGCTCGAGACCTGGGGCGGCGCGACCTTCGACACCATGCACCGCTTCCTCAATGAAGACCCGTGGGAGCGTCTGCGCACACTGAAACGCTACGCCAAAAAGACGCCGTTTTCGATGCTGCTGCGCGCCCAGAATCTCGTCGGCTACCGCAACTACGCCGACGACGTGGCCACTGCTTTCGTCGACCGCGCGGCCGAAAACGGCATGGACATCTTCCGCACCTTCGACGCACTCAACGACTATCGCAACTTCGAGACCGTCGTCCGCCAGATCAAGAAAAGCGGCAAGCACTTCCAAGGGTGCGTCTGTTATACCCTGACCGAACCACGGCTCGGCGGCGACGTCTATAACCTTGACTACTACATCAGCAAGGCGAAAGAGCTTGAAGCGATGGGGGCCGACTCCATCTGCATCAAGGACATGGCCGGCATGATCGCACCGTATGATGTGTATGCGCTGGTCAAGGCGATGAAAGCGGCGGTGTCGATCCCGATCGACCTGCACAGCCACTTCACCTCCGGCATGGCACCGATGAGCCAGTTGAAGGCCATCGAAGCCGGCGTCGACATCATCGACACCTGCATGACGCCCTACGCCTATCGCACCTCGCATTCGGCGATCGAGCCGATGGTGATGACACTACTTGGCACCAGCCGCGACACCGGCCTTGACATTCGCAAGCTCGCCGCGATCAACGAGGTGCTGGAGAAGCAGGTGATGCCCAAATACAAACACCTGCTCGACGATTCGAAGGTCTCGATCATCGACATCAACGTCCTGCTGCACCAGACGCCCGGCGGCATGCTCTCCAATCTCGTCAGCCAGTTGCGCGAGATGGACGCGCTCGACAAGATCGACGAGGTCTATAAGGAGTTGCCGCGCGTACGCAAAGACTTGGGTCAGATCCCGCTGGTCACGCCGACCAGCCAGATCGTCGGCGTGCAGACGGTCAACAACGTCCTCCACGACACGCCCGAAGAGCGCTACAAGATGATCACCGGCCAGGTCAAGGACCTCTGCTACGGTCTCTACGGCAAGACCGCGGTGCCGATTGACGCGGCGCTGCAGAAAAAGGCGCTCAAGGGCTACGCGCGCGGCGAGGAACCGATTACCTGCCGTCCGGCCGAAGTGCTCGAACCCGAACTGGACAAGGCCAAGGCCGAAATCGGCGACCTTGCCGTCGACCTGGACGATCTCCTGATCTACGCGCAATTTCCGGTCACCGGGCGCAAGTTCCTCGAGTGGAAATACGGCCGTAGCGAAGTTCCGGCCAGCGTCAAGCCGATCACGCTCGAAGCGGTCAGGAAGCAGGACGCACTGATCAAAAAAGCCAAGGCCGGCGAACTCATCGAAAAGATCGAGAAGAAAGGCGAAGCCGTTCTGCCAGCCAAATCGGACCGCGTGCGCAGCTTCAACGTCTTCCTCGACGACGAGTGCTTCAGCGTCGAGGTCGACCCGAGTGGCAACGTGCCGGCGCTCGTCGCACCGCGTGCCCCCGTTCAGACAGCGCCGGTCGCGGCGGCTCCGGCTCCAGCTCCGGCTCCGGTTGCCCGCGCCGCGCCAGCGCCCGCGGCGACTTCGGCAACGGTGCTCGACGGTACGCGGATGTTTGCGCCGATGCCGGGAATGATCATCCGTTACCAGAAAAACCCGGGCGATAGCGTCACCAAGGGCGACGCCGTCGTCGTTCTCGAAGCGATGAAAATGGAAAATACCTTGGTCGCGCCGTGCGACGGAGTGATCAAGACGATCAATTTCAAGAGCGGCGACACCGTCGCCAAGGGCGCGACGCTCTGCGTCCTCTAGAACCGCAATAGACGACACCGGAACCACACCGCGGGCGATCGACGCCCACGGTGCAGGACGCCCGCGCCGGCCGGGCACCCCGCGCTGTAGGCCGAGAAGAGCGAGCCGAAGCGGGCCAAGATCTACAAGCACCTGCAGTTCGATGAGGTATCCTGATCGACGCATTTCACTGGACATTCCCGGCCCGCAGGCCCTTGGCAACACTCGCATTGCATTGGAAGAGAAAATGACACCAACGAAGATCTTCTGGACGGCCGTCGACGAAGCGCCGGCGCTCGCCACCTACTCGCTGCTGCCGATCGTCCAGGCCTATACCCGCGGCACCGGCGTCACGGTCGAAACGGCCGACATCTCGCTCGCCGGCCGGATCATCGCCAATTTTTCCGATACGTTGCCCGTAACACAGCATCTTTCCGACGATCTCGCGCAGCTTGGCGAACTGACACTGCACCGCGAAGCGAACATCATCAAGCTGCCCAACGTCAGCGCCTCGGTGCCGCAGTTGAAAGAGGCGATCCGCGAATTGCAGGGCAAAGGCTACGCACTGCCCGACTACCCTGAGGACGCGCAGAGCGACGCCGACAAGGGCATCCAGGCGCGCTACGCCAAGGTCCTCGGCTCGGCGGTCAACCCGGTCCTGCGCGAAGGCAACTCGGATCGCCGCGCGCCGTTGTCGGTGAAAAATTTCGCAAAAAAACATCCGCACCAGCTCGGGCCGTGGAGCGCCGACTCGAAAGCGCACGTCGCGCACATGACGAGCGGCGATTTCTTCGCCAACGAGCAGTCGCTGGTGCTCGCGAACGGCGGCGAGTTCAGAATCGAATTCGTCGGCGCCGACGGCGTCAGCACCGTGCTCAAAGACAAGCTCAAAGCCCTGCCCGGCGAGATCATCGACGCCACCTTCATGAGCCGGAACGCGCTACGCGCCTTCTTCGGCAAAGCGATCGACGCGGCGAAAAGCGATGATCTGCTGCTCTCGCTGCACCTCAAGGCGACGATGATGAAAGTCTCCGATCCAGTGATCTTCGGCCACGCCGTTGCGGTTTTCTACCAGGACGTTTTCGCCAAACACGGCGAAGCACTCAAGCAAGTCGGTTACAACCCGAACCTGGGCCTCGGCGATCTTTACAACAAGATCAACACGTTGCCCGAAACCAAACAGGCCGAGATCGCCGCCGACATCGAGGCCGTCTATGGGCAGCGCCCGGCGCTGGCGATGGTCGATTCGGACAAGGGCATCACCAATCTGCACGTACCGAGCGATGTCATCGTCGACGCGTCGATGCCCAACGTCGTGCGCGATTCGGGCAAGATGTGGAACCGGGAGGGCAAGCTGCAGGACACCAAGGCGATGATCCCCGACCGCTGCTACGCGACGATCTACAAGGAGATCATCGAGGACTGCAAACGCAACGGCGCTTTCGATCCGGCGACCATGGGTTCGGTGCCGAACGTCGGCCTGATGGCGCAAAAGGCCGAGGAATACGGCTCGCACCCGACGACCTTCGTCATTCCCGCCGCCGGCACGGTCCGCGTTGTCGATGCCAGCGGCACGCTTTTGATCGAGCACCCGGTCGAAGCCGGCGACATCTGGCGCATGTCGCGCGTACGCGACATCCCGATCCGGGACTGGGTCAAGCTCGCCGTCAATCGCGCCCGGGCGACCGGCGCGCCGGCTGTCTTCTGGCTCGACGCCGAGCGCGCGCACGACGCGCAGGTCATCGCCAAGGTCGAGCGCTACCTGCAGGACTACGATACGAGCGACCTCGAG
>JBBRXI010000020.1:0-14800 GCA_038248575.1 Burkholderiales bacterium
GACGATGCAATGGGTCGCACGAGCATGCGCACAATTTCGCGGCGAGCGCCCGGAAAAGCCTTAAATGGTCATCCCGCCGTTGATCGAAATCGTTTCACCGTTCATGAAGGCCGCTTCGTCGGAGGCCGCGAAAAGTATCGCCGCGGCGATTTCGTCGTCGCGACCGAAGCGCCCCATCGGCTGGCGTGCGGTGAACTCGGCGCGCGCTTTTTCCGGCTCGGCGAAGGCCTGCAAGCGCCTTTCGAGCGACGGCGTGTGGGTGGTTCCCGGGCAGACGCAATTAACGCGAATGTTCTCGGCCAGGTGGTCGCGCGCCATAGCGCGCGTCAGCGCGAGCAGCGCGCCCTTGGATGCCGAATACGCGGCACGGTCGGGAATGCCTTTCTCGGCCGCCACCGAAGCGACATGGACGATGACGCCGCCGCCGGTCTGGCGCATAACCTTGATCGCCTCGCGCGAGACGAGATAACTGCCTTTCACGTTGACCGCGAAGGTGCGCTCCCAGTCACCTTCGCTGATCGTATCGACGCGCCCGGGAAGGACGATCCCGGCGTTGTTGACGACGATGTCCAGACGCCCGAAGCCGTGCACGGCGGCCTCGACCATGCGCCGCGCGTCCTCGCTCTGCGCAACGTCGCCCTGCACGAAGAGCGCCGCGCCGCCGGCGCCCTTGATCAGTTCGAGCGTTTCGCTGCCGCTTGCCAGCGACTGCGAATTGACAATCAGCCGGGCGCCGGCCCGGGCGAAAGCTTGGGCGGCGGCGCGGCCGATGCCGGCACCCGAACCGGTAATCAGGACGACCTTGTCGGCAAAACGCATTGTTAATCCTCCGCATGATGGCTTGTTGGTGCCGCACGCCGGCGCACGAGGCCAGTCTCGGCAATGGCCAACACTCTAGCAAACTATCGCGGCAAGGCGCAGAGCGGGCTCCACCAAGGACGCTCAGCCGAGTTTGCGCCAGACGCTGGCCAGCCACGCTTGCTCGGCACGCGGCAATCCGGCCGGTCGGTAGTAGTGCTCGAGTTCGACAAACCCGGCGCCGAGCATCCGCTCGCGCCAGGCGGCAAGTTCGTAATACGCGCCGTAGCGGCCGCCGTTCCACCCCTCAACGTTGGCGCCGCGCGGATTCGAGCAGAAGAGCACCCCGCCACTTTTGAGCGTCGCGTGCAGTTGACCGAGCACGCGCGCCAGCGCGGCACCGGGCACGTGAAACAGCGAGGCGTTGGCAAAGACGCCGTCAAAGCGGCGATCGGGCAGATTGAGCGCCAGAAAATCCTGCTGCCAGACGGCGCAGTCGCTGGCCTCGCGCGCCATGCGCACGAAGGACTCGGCGCCGTCGAGACCGATCGCGAGGTGACCAAGCGCGGTTAAAGCCCGCAGATCGCGGCCTGGTCCGCAACCGAAATCGAGGATCGTATACGGCCGATCAGCGACGATATGGCGCAGCAGCGTGGCGATGTTCTGGCCGACGTCGTGCGCCCACGTTGCCGAGCGAAAGCGGTCGGCGTGGGCGTTGTAATGGGCGAGCGTTGCCGCCGAAATTGCCCCGAGTTCGGGCGCTGCCGGGCGCAACGGCGAGCTTTCGCTTAACTCGTCAGGCTGTCGATCTTCGCGGCGCAAATGAAGTCGTTTTCCGACAGACCGCCGATCGCATGCGTGAAATAGCGAACGCGACATTGCTTGAAGCCGATTTCGAGATCGGGATGATGATTCTCGCGGTGCGAAACCCAGGCGATTGCATTGACAAAGGCGATCGTTTGATAATAGTTGGTGAACGTATAAAGCTTGACGAGTTGCCCGCCCTGCTGCGCCCACCCCTTCAATTCGCCGAGCAAGCGCTCGACTTCCTCGCCAGCGAGCGGCGCAACTCCGCCCTCGCAAGGCTTGCAATTTTTCTGTTCGAGGCTGCAGACGGACGCGTTCATCGTTTTCTCCGGATCAGCGCGGACTTTTCGCCTTGTAAAGCGTCCACGCCTTCTTGAACTGGGCAAGCGTCAGCCTGCCGTTGCCTTCGCTGTCGGCCGTCTTGAAGGCGGCGTCGAACCCGAGCAGGTCGCGGGTCTCGCTCGGCGTCAGGTAGCCGCGCTTGCCGACGTCAAGCTTCTTGAATACGGCCTCGGCGTCGTCGGCAGCACCGGCCCCGACCATGGGTTTGACGATTTCCGGCGGCACGCTCGGCGACAGCGGCGAGACGGCCGCAGGCCCGGTCGGCGCGCCGGCACCCTGCGCCTGCGCGCGCGGCGCAAAACCCTGAGCGGCGACGCCGAGAAGCAGCGCGGCGAACGTTAAAATCGACAGGCGCCTGGGCATCGTCCGATACCGCGCCGTGCAATAGCCCATCTTTTTCATCCTACGCTCCCAAGAAAACTGCTCTAACCTTGCGACAGCGTCCCTGCCTTGGCGTTCCGTCGTCGCGCGAGGCGTCAAGCGCGCGCACCAAGTTCTCGTGGTTGCGGTAGTCGTCGATGCTCGACCGGCTCGGCGCGGCGATCTGGATAAAGGGGAACTGGCCGATCCACTGCGGATTAAGCGTTGTGGACTCGGCGCCATCGCCGCGACGTGGCGGAGCGCCAGTCCTGGCGCCGGACAACGAGTTAAAGGTGGCGTACGCAGCAAGCGCTGCATACGCTTGCCAGGCGACCACCGCCCGGTGGCGGGCGCCGGCCGCGCGCCAACACTACAGTGGTTCGGCGAAGGTTATATTTCAGATAACGCCGTCGATCTGCGCCAGCGCCTGTTCGATAATGCGCGCCTCGCGCGGGCGAACCAGACGCGCGACTTCTTTTCCGTCGCGCAGGAAGATCAGCGTCGGCCATAGCTTGACGCCAAACGACCGGCCCAGCAGACGCCCTTTGCCGTCTTCGATCTTGATCCTACGAACTTGCCGGTGAGCGGCCATCGCCGTGGCGATCGCCGGCTGCGCGGCCTGACAATGCGAGCACCACGAGGTGCCGAAATCGACGACGACCGAGCCGGGGATCGCGTCGACGTCGCTGCGCGAGAGCGGTCTGTCGAGATATTCAAGACTCTCTTCCATCGTCTTCCTCCAAAGCCTAAACGAATATGGCCTTCATTTCGCTCGCGTCGGCGTCGATCGCTGGCAGCAGTGTGGCGAACTGCTCGCGCACGGCGCGCCCCGCATCGTCGGCAGGCCATGTCTGCGGCCGCGCGAAGTGTGTCTCATCGAGCGCACTGCCGACGTAGATGATATCGGAGAGCGTCCGTACGGCGACCGGGAGGCTGCGCCAATGGTCGTGGTCAATCGTCGCGTCAACCAGTTCGTCGGGCAAGCCGAGCGCGTTGAGCAGTGTGACCCCGATGCTTTCATGCCATTCAACGATCAGGTACTTGACGGTATCGGGACGGCTGCGCAACTCCGGATACTGCGCCGCACGGTAGACCATATAAAAAGCGCCGAGGTCGTGAACCAGCCCGGCGAGCAGCGCCTCGTCAGGATTGACGCGGGTATAACTGCGCGCCAGGATGCGCGCCGCCGCAGCGGTTTTGAGCGAATGTTCCCAAAGCGCAGCGGTAAGGCTCATGAAAACGACCATTTCCTTCGAACGCATCAGCTGGTTCATGGCAATCGCCAGCGCCGTCGTGCGCACGACATCGACGCCCAGGCGGGCGATCGCGCCCTGCAGGTCGCGCGCCGCGCCGCCCATCGGGCTGTAGAGAGCGGAGTTGGCCATGCGCATCAGTTTGCTGGCGACGAGCGGTTCGAGACTGACGATCTGCGCGATGCGCGCCGTCGGCAGTTCGCTGTTCTGCAACTCGCGGCGCAAGCGCAGGGCGGCGTCGAACGAGGTCGGAAAAACGACCTCGCCAGCCAATTCGCGGGCTATGTCCTCGAGCATTTTGAAACGCTGGGCGTTAAGCGCCACGCCGCACTTGTCGGCCGAAGCACCGGGGCTTTGTTCACTGATCATGTCGATGGCTCGATTCCCTGATGGCGCACGTCGGCTTGGCAAACGCAGCGGCCGGATGACCATGCCGCCTCACGCGAGCGCTGGCGACACACCGACGTGGCAAAACGCGACTGGGCAAAATTATAGGGGCAGATGGGCTGCGCAGGTGAAAAGTTGCGGGCGTGCAGTTGCACACTGCCGTGCCCCTGCGCGGCGCAATGCGCTTCGGCGCGACCTGGTCAGTGCGCCGTCGGCCGGCATTCGCCTTCGCCTAGCGTGATCGTCAGCAGGCGGTCGTCGAGCATCACCGTCGAGCCGGCGCTGCGCTCGTCGCCGGTATCGCTGTACTCGAAGCCATAGACGCGAAGCAGGCGCACACGGCCTTCCTCATCACGCCGCAGGCCGATGCGTGTAATGGCCACCGTATCGTCGAGGAGCAGCAGCCGCTCGGCGCGGCACGCTGCCCGCGTCGCGGCGACGGCGCTCTCGCGCGCTTTCAGGCTATCGAACCACAGCCATACGCCCGCCGCCACGAAGCTGAGCGCGAGAAAATCTAGTGCGTCCATCGCTTTCGCTTAAGCCTCGCCGGCCGCGATGGCCGGCCGCTCGGCGACTTTCCGGCGCCAGGCTTCGAGGTGGACGCAGCCTTCATCGGCCGGCTTGAAGCGAATCAGGCGAGCGAAGTCCACGGCGCAGAACGCGGTGATGTCGGCGATCGTGAAGCGTTCGCCGGCAGCGTAAGGATGGAGCGCGAGGTGGGTGTCGAACCAGCGCGCGAAGAGGCGTATTTTGTCGCGCTGCGCGGCGCCGTATTCGGAAAACTGCGGTGTCTCGAGCGGCGCAAGGCCCGGATGCGTGTGTCGCGCGCAGTGGGCTATTCTCAGGAAAAAATGGAATTCGATCTGGCGATCGATCATTTCAACGAAGGCGCGTTCTGCGCCATCACGGCCCATCAGGTTGGGTTCGGGATGGCAGGCCTCGAGGTAGCTGCAAATGGCTCGTGATTCAGCCAGATAACGGCCGTCGTCGAGCTCGAGCAGCGGCACCGTGGCGAGCGGGTTGCGCGCCAGGAAAGCGGCCGTCCTGTGTTCGCCGGCGTTAAGATCCAACCGGACGCGCTCGATATCGACAAGGCCTTTTTCGGCGAGAAAAATTTCGACGCGGCGCGGATTCGGCGCCCGCAGCGCAGTGTACAGTTTCATCGCTTCTCCTCGTGGCGAAAACGTGACTGTACGCCAAGCGAGGACGGAGAGCCGCGCGTCGTGCTTGGCACGCGCGCTTCAGAACAACAATTCCGCCTGCCGGCCGCTCGCTTCCGGGTGACACTGTCCGGCCGCTGAGAGCGCGCTGGCACGCACGCCGAGCAACCGGATTTTCTGGGTCAGCGGGATGCGTTTGAGGCACGATCCGGCCGCCTTGCGGATCGTCATGGCGTCGCTGGTGCCGAGCGGCAAACTGACATCGCGCGTCAGCGAGCGAAAATCGGCGTAGCGCAATTTGACGCCGATCGTCCTGCTGGCGTAACCCTGGCGTTGCAGATCGGCGGCGACGCGCTGACATAGCGCGGTGAAAATTTCGCCAAGCTGCGAACGGTCGTGGCGGGCGTGCAGATCGCGTTCGAAGGTCCGCTCGCGGCTGATCGATTTGGGCTCCGACTCGGTCACCAGCGGGCGATCGTCGATCCCGTTGGCCACTTGCTGCATCCATAGCGCCGTCGTCGCGCCGAATTCACCGACCAGCAACGCGCTGGATGCCGTGGCGAGATCGCCAATCGTCTCAATGTTAAGGCCGGTCAGTTTGCCGGCCGATTTAGGGCCGATACCGTTGATCGTCTTGGCTGGCAAGGGCCAGATCCGCGTCGCGATCTCGTCCATGGCGAGCACCGTGAGGCCGTCGGGCTTGTCGAGGTCCGAGCAGATCTTGGCGAGCAGCTTGTTGGGCGCAACGCCGATCGAACACGACAAACCGGTCGCCGCAAACACCGCCTGCTTGATACGCCGGGCGAGGACCTGCGTTTCCTCGTCGATCGCCGAGAGGTCGAGATAGATTTCGTCGATTCCGCGGTCTTCCATGCGCGGCGCAATGGCGGCAACCGCCGCTTTGAACGTGCGTGACGCCTGGCGATAGGCATCAAAATGCGCGGGCAGCAGGACCGCGTCGGGCGCGAGTTGCGCGGCCTTCATCAGCCCCATTGCCGAGAAGACGCCAAGGGCGCGCGCTTCGTAGGTCGCGGTGGTAGCGACGCCGCGACCGACATAGTCGGCGAGCCGGGCGAAGCGCAGGCTGCCGTCCGCCTGCTCGACGGGCTGATTCGTGGCGCGACCGCCGACGACGACGGCTTGCCCCCGCAATTGCGGATAGCGTAGCAGTTCGACCGAGGCGAAGAATGCATCCATGTCGAGGTGGGCAATTCGTCGACTACTGTTCATCTGTACAGTATATCGGCAATGCGCGCAACCCCGCAAGCACGGCCGCCGCGCACGGTCGCTGCGTTTTCCTTGGCCTCGCCGGGTTGCGCGTGCTCCGTGCTGACTCAGCGCCCGCCAATTTCCGCGGCGATCGGTTCAGCCTTTCACCCTTCGAGCAGCCCATCATGGGATGCGCGTGTTGGCTCTCGCGCTTGGCGCCCCGCCTTTTGCGGCTTAAAACATCTCTGGCGCAAGGGCTGAGCCGGCGCCGGCCACAGTGGACCGGCGCCAGCCCGGGCATTCCGCCGGGTGCGACTAGATCGAGTCCTTGATGTCCTTCTTGACATCGCCATAAGCGGCCTGGACTTTTCCGCCGACCTTTTGCGCCTTTCCCTTGGTCTCGAGTTCCTTGTTGCCGGTGACTTTTCCGGCCACTTCCTTGGTCTTTCCCTTGACTTCTTCGACGCGACCCTTGACTTGATCCTTGTTCATGATGGCTCCTCGTACGATGGATGAAGTGGCGAGCGCCCGCCAGCCACTGGGCGCCCACCGGAATCCAGCTTAAGCAAGGCGGGGGTGCGCTTCTGTGCGCTAGCGCCCTTACCGCGACGCTAGTCCACAGTCCCACGCGCGCGGCGATCAATTCGGCTCGAGCGGGGACCGATCAGGCGCGCAGGACGCGCAGGATGTCGCTGCCGTAGGCGTCGAGCTTCTTGGCGCCGACGCCATTGATGTGCGCCAGTGCGGCGAGTGAGTCGGGCGCGGTCTGCGCCATTTCAGCCAATGTCGCGTCGTTAAAGACGACGTAGGCCGGGAGATTGTGTTCGCGTGCGCGCTCCGCCCGCCAGGCCTTGAGCGCGGCAAAGCGGGTGAGCCCGGCGGCATCGAGCGGCAGCGGCGGCGCCTTACCCTTGCGCACCTTGGCAGCGGCCTTGCCGCGCCGGACAAGGGTAGTCGGCTGGCGCAGCAGCATCTGCACCTGCCCGCGCAAAACTTCGCGCGCCGTCGCGGTAAGCGCGAGCGTATTGAAATCGCCTTCGCTACGCAGATAGCCGAGCGCGATGAGCTGGCGCAGGACGAGTCGCCACTGCGCTTCGCTCAAGTCGCCGCCGACGCCGAAGGTCGACAGGCTGGCATGCCCGTATTGCGCGACTTTTTCGGTCGCCTTGCCGCGCAGCACGTCGATCAGGTGGCCGGCGCCAAAGCGCTGGCCGCGATTCTGGTGGAAGCGGTAGACGCCGGAGAGCGCCTTGCGCGCGGCCTCGGTCGCGTCCCAGGTCGCCGGCGGATTGAGGCAGTTGTCGCACGCATTCTGGGGCGCGGCGCAGGCTGCGCTCTCTTCGCCGAAATAGGCGAGTAACCGTGCGCGCCGGCAGTCGTGCCCCTCGGCGAGGGCGAGCAGCGCGTCGAGCTTGCCGCGTTGGGCGTGCTTGAACTCCTCGCCGGCCGGACTCTCGTCGATCATACGCCGCTGGTTCACGACGTCGGCCAGCCCGTAGGTCATCCAGGCGTCGGCCGGCAGTCCGTCGCGGCCGGCGCGACCGGTCTCCTGATAATAGCTCTCAATGTTCTTCGGCAAGTCAAGATGGGCGACGAAACGCACGTCGGGCTTGTCAATGCCCATGCCGAAGGCGATCGTCGCGACCATCACGATGCTCTCCTCGCGCAGGAACCGGTCCTGATGGCGCCGGCGCACCTCGGCGTCGAGTCCGGCGTGGTAAGGCAGCGCAGCGACCCCATTGGCGGCGAGCCAGATTGCCGTCTCGTCGACTTTCTTGCGCGACTGGCAATACACGATGCCGGCATCGCCCTCGTGCTCGTCGCCGATAAAGCGCAGCAACTGGGCGCGCGCGTCGTCTTTCTCGACGACGGCGTAGCGGATGTTCGGCCGATCGAAACTGCTGACGAAGACACGGGCGTCGCCGAGCGCCAGCCGTTCAATGATGTCGTTGCGAGTCAGTTCGTCGGCGGTCGCCGTCAGCGCGATGCGCGGCACCGTCGGATAGCATTCGTGGAGGACGTTGAGCGCCAGATAGTCGGCACGAAAATCATGGCCCCACTGACTGACGCAATGCGCTTCGTCGATGGCGAACAGACTGAGCAAACCGCGCGCGTGCAGCGCGTCGAGCTGACCGCGCATGCGCGGTGTCGTCAGGCGCTCGGGCGCGACGTAGACGAGTACGAGGCGGCCGCTCATCATTTCGCGCTCGATCTGCTGCGTCTGGGCGAGTGTCAGCGACGAATTGAGGAAGGCGGCGTGCACGCCGGCCTCTTCGAGCGCGCCGACCTGATCGTGCATCAGCGCGATCAGCGGGCTGACAACGATGGCCACGCCGCGTCCGGCGCGGTGGCGGGCGATCGCCGGAACCTGGTAGCACAGACTCTTGCCGCCGCCCGTCGGCATCAGGACGAGCGCATCGCCGTCGCCGATCAGGTGGTCGACGATCTGCGCTTGGGCGCCGCGAAAGGCGCCAAAGCCGAACACCTCGTGGAGGATCGTCAGGGGCGTCGTCGAAGCGGGCAAGCGGAACCGCGAGTGAAGCGAGAAGTGAGAGGAGGCGGTTTAGGCCGCGCTCAACACTTTAAGCGATTTCTTTTCGACCATGTCCTTCACTTGTTCGCCGTAGGCGAGCATGTGCGGTGCGACGAGATGAGCGAGCAGGTCGGGGAGCGTGTCCCACTTCTCGACGATGGTCACCACCTTGCCGTTCAGTTCCTGTGGCGCCAGTCCGGCCGGGACGTCTACGGTCGGCACGTATTCGACGCAGCCCTGCTCTTTGAGGACGTTCGGCACATTGGCCTTGAAAATCTCGATGAACTCGGAGAGCAGACCGTCTTTGATCTGCAGCGAGGCGATGACGTGGATCATTTGATCATTCCCTGGTTGGTAAAACGATTGTAAAACCGCGTTGGCAGCCGCTACGCTGCGGCGAGGTGTCGATCTCGTACTGACTACTCGCCGGCGACGGCGTTGCGGTTTCGTGTACTTTCTTCGACGCTGGTCCACGCCGAGCCGTGCGTTGGCGCGTTGGAGCGCATCGCGCTGATCCTCGACAGGCGCAGAATATCAATTGCCACGTCGAGAGGAAAGCCTTCGCGCTCCTGCCGCGCGGGAAGCATCAGCGTCTCGAGATAGCCGTCGAACCGCGCCGTCCCCCAGAGCTCGGCAAACTGCGCGAGAATGCGCGGAAAATGCCGTTCCACGTGATACGGATAATCAGCAGCGCACGCACCCATCTTGGCCAGCAAGCGGGCGCGGATTGCCGAAACATCGTAGTTTTCAGTGGACTCGTTCATCATGCCTCCCGATCCTCGGCTAACCCGTTTCCGGCAGCGCACCAGCCACCGCCGAGCGTTCTGGCGCCGGCCGAACGACGACGCGCCAAACACCTTACCACTCGCGGTGCTAGCCTTCAAGCCGGGCAGGATAAACGCCGCAGACGGCATGGTGGCGCGGCGCACGCCCGCGCAGCGCGGCTCCAGGTGAACAGGAGGCGGGCGGCAAAGCTGTTACACTGCCGACCTTTTCCGATTTCACGCAGCCGGTAAGCAGCACAATCTGATAGAAAGGGTGGCATATATGTCTGTTACACAACGCATTTTTGACTTCTTTACGCGTAAAGAGGCGGTTTCAAAAGGCGGCGGCGAGAAGGCCGTCAGCAAGCAACACGCGTCCGGCAAGATGACGGCGCGCGAACGCATCGCCGCCCTGCTCGATTCGGGCTCTTTCCACGAATACGACCTGTTCGTCGAGCACGGCTGCCAGGACTTCGGCATGGATAGCAAAGCGCTGGCGGCCGACGGCGTCATCACCGGCACCGGCACGATGGCCGGGCGACCGGTCTGCATCTACGCGCAGGACTTCACCGTCGCCGGCGGCTCGCTCGGCATCAAGCACGCGCGCAAGATCACCAAGATCATGGACCACGCGATCACCCAGGGCATACCGATCATCGGCATCAACGACTCGGGCGGTGCGCGCATCCAGGAAGGCGTCAACTCGCTCGCCGGCTACGGCGAGATCTTTTATCGCAACACGCTGGCCTCCGGCGTCGTCCCGCAGATCTCGGTCATCCTCGGGCCCTGCGCCGGCGGCGCCGTTTATTCGCCGGCACTGACCGACTTCGTTTTCGTCGTCGACCAGGTCTCGAAGATGTTCATCACCGGACCCGAGGTCGTGAAAACGGTGCTCGGCGAGGAAATCTCGATGGAAGACTTAGGCGGCGCCCGCGTTCAGGCCGAGATCTCGGGCAACGCACACTTCTTTGCCGAGAGCGAGCAGCAGTGCTTTGACCAGATCAAAGCACTGTTTGCCTATCTGCCGACCAACAACCGGGAAAAGGCCGCGCCGATCGCCGAACGCAAACCGAAGGCTGCGTACCGGATCGAGAGCCTGATTCCCAAGGATTCCAAGCAACCCTTCGACGTCCGCGACATCGTCCGCGCGCTCGCCGACGACTCGGAGTTCCTCGAGGTGTACGAGTTGTTCGCGCCCAACGCGATCATCGGCTTCGTGCGCATCAACGGCGAAACGGTCGGCGTGATCGGCAACCAGGCGCTCGTCCTGGCCGGCGTGCTCGACATCGACGCCTCCGACAAGATCGCTCGCTTTATCCGCTTCTGCGACGCCTTCAACATCCCGCTGCTGACGCTCATGGACATCCCCGGCTACCTGCCGGGTTCCGACCAGGAACACAACGGCGTCATCCGCCACGGCGCCAAGGTGCTCTACGCCTACAGCGAGGCGACGGTACCGAAAATCACCGTGATCCTGCGCAAGGCCTACGGCGGCGGTTACATCGCGATGTGCTCGCATCACCTGCGCGCCGACTTCGTTTTTGCCTGGCCGACCGCCGAGATTGCCGTCATGGGACCCGAGGGCGCAGCCAACATCATCTTCCGCAGCGAAATCCTCGCCGCCGAAGATCCCGACGCGATGCGCAAGCTCAAGGTTCAGGAGTACACCGACAAGTTTGCCAATCCCTACGTCGCTGCGTCGAACGGCTACGTCGATGCGGTCATCGCGCCCGAGGAAACCCGCGCGTACATTGTCCATGCGCTCGCAGTCACCAAAAACAAGAGCGAGGCGCGTCCGTCGAGAAAACACGGCGTCCCGCCGTTCTGAAGAGGCGGCCATGAACGAACACGAAAAGTTGTCCCAACTCGCCCTCGAGGGCGGTACCTACGAGACACGACTGACGCGCACGTTTGCGCTGCGTAAACCCTATGAAAAGCGCGATCCGAATGCCATCAAGGCGATGATTCCCGGGCTCATCGAGAGCATCGCGACGGCGGTCGGAGCGCGCGTTCGCGAGGGCGACACGCTGATGATCCACGAGGCGATGAAGATGCACAACCGGATCAAGGCGCCGCATGATGGAACGATCAAGGCGGTGCACGTCGCGGCCGGCGAAAAGGTCGTCAAAGGACAGGTGCTGATCGAAATGGAGTAACCGGCAAGAGCAGCGCTCGATCAGCGCGCGGCTCCGAAAATAAAAAAGGCATCGCGCGAGCGATGCCTTTTTTTGATGGAGCGAGACTTGCGGCTGCTTAGTAGCCGGCGCCCTTGATCGACTTAAGGCCCTTGTAGAGACCCTTGCCGGCGAGTTGCTCTTCGATGCGAATGAGCTGGTTGTACTTGCAGATGCGGTCGGTACGCGACAGCGACCCGGTCTTGATCTGGCCGGCACCGGTGCCGACGGCGAGGTCGGCGATGAACGAGTCTTCTGTTTCGCCCGAGCGGTGCGACGAGATCACGCCGTAGCCCGCCTTCTGCGCCATCCTGATCGCGTCGAGCGTCTCGGTGACCGTACCGATCTGGTTGACCTTGATCAGGATCGCGTTGCAGGCGCCCATGTCGATGCCTTTTTTCAGACGCGTCGGGTTGGTGACGAAGAAATCGTCGCCGACGATCTGCACCTTCTTGCCGAGCGCCTTGGTGAACTTGACGTAGCCGTCCCAGTCGCTCTGGTCAAGGCCGTCCTCGATCGAAACGATCGGGTACTTCTTGCACCATTCGGCGTAGATAGCGATCATTTCGTCGGCGGTGAAGAGCTTGTCCGGATTCGACTTCCAGAACTTGTAGCCTTTGCGTCCGCCTTCGTCGAAGAGCTCGGACGACGCGCAATCGAGAGCGATGGCGATCTGCTTGCCCGGCTTGTAACCGGCGGCGGTGATCGCCTGCATGACGACTTCGAGCGATTCGTCGTTGGTGAGATTCGGTGCAAAACCGCCTTCGTCGCCGACCGCCGTGACGTGGCCGCCCTTCTTGAGGATGGTCTTTAGCGCATGGAACACTTCGGTGATCCACTGCAGGCCTTCGGAGAAGGTCT
The DNA here is from genome assembly GCA_038248575.1 of Burkholderiales bacterium. GTDB lineage: Bacteria > Pseudomonadota > Gammaproteobacteria > Burkholderiales > Rhodocyclaceae > Propionivibrio. Next base: position 12,649 of record JBBRXI010000020.1, read on the forward strand.
TGGCGCCGACCGGCATGATCATGAATTCCTGGAAGTCGATCTTGTTGTCGGCATGCTTGCCGCCGTTGATGATGTTGGCCATCGGCGTCGGCAGGACGAATTCCTTGTTCTTGTGCAGCTTGCCGATGTACTTCCAGAGCGGCATCTTGCTGACGTTCGCGGCGGCGACGGTGATCGCCATCGACGCGCCGAGCAGCGCGTTGGCGCCGAGCTTGGACTTGTTGCTGGTGCCGTCGAGCGCGATCATCGCCTCGTCGAGTTCGCGTTGGTTGAGCGGGTTCTTGCCCTTGAGCAATTTGGCGATCGGGCCGTTGACGGCCTCGACCGCCTTCAGGACTCCCTTGCCGAGATAGACTTTTTTGTTGCCGTCGCGCAGTTCGCAGGCTTCGAATTCGCCCGTCGACGCGCCCGACGGAACGGCGGAACGCGCCAGGAATCCATTGTCGAGAACGATATCGACTTCGACGGTCGGGTTGCCGCGCGAGTCAAGAATCTGGCGACCGACAACCTTGCTGATCTTGACGAAAGAAGCCGGCACGGGCTTGCGAGCGACGGCGGCTTTCCCGGCGGGAGCGGCCTTCTTGGCCGGAGCAGACTTTACGGCAGAAGCCGCTTTCTTCGCGACGGGGGCTTTCTTGGCGGGTGCGGCGTTGACGACCTTGGGCATAATGGCTTCCAATGAATGGTTGATTAAAAACACGGCGAAACGGCAGGCGCGAGTATACAACGAAAGGCCAGGCGCTTTTGCCAGCGCGCGGCGGCCCGCAACAATGCTGATGGAGTTGCGCTATACCGTGGCGGTCAGTTCGCGCGGGTCGTCGGCGTCTGCATTTATGACACCGAAGTGCGCCGGAATCCGCGCGTAGAAAACGCGTATCTTCTCGCGCTCGATGAGCGCGATCAGGCGTTTCTTTTCGTCCGCCGTGACGATGAATTCGAGCTCGACCCCGGTATGGCCGGCGAGATCGAAGAAGCGTGACTCATGAAGGTCGTGACGCCGGCCGAAGCCGCCGATGGTGCGAAACGCCGAACCGCCGCGAATGCCGAGCTTGTTGGCGTTATCGAGCATCCATTCCCACAGCAGGACGCCTTGATGGCTCTGCTTTTCGAGCACGTAAAAGCGGAGAAATTCACCCTCGACCATATTGCCTCCTCACTTTATTGAATGCTGAAGAAACCCATGATTGCGTACCAGGACCACGGTCGCTATGCCGGCAAATGTCATTGCCACCGACCCGACGACGTGCGTCGCGACGGCAACGAGCGACCACAGGGTTCGGCCTTCCCTGAGCAGCAGCGCGATTTCCGCCGAGAACGTCGAGAAGGTCGTCAATCCGCCGCAAAATCCGGTGATGATAAAAAGGCGCCATTCGGGGGCAATGGCTGAAAAAGCGGCAAAGAAAGCGATCGCCAGGCCGACGACATACGCGCCGAGAAGGTTCGCGGCGAGCGTTCCCGCCGGCAAGGTCGGGAACAGATTATCGAGCCGCGAGCCGAGTTGCCAACGCAGCAGCGCGCCGAGCGCTGCACCAAGAGAAATGGCGATAATCGATTTCCACATATTATGCTCTCAGCTTTTCGAGCCGGCTATTCTAATGGCAAATATCACTGCCTCTCCGGCCGACTCTTCGGGCGCCGGGCCGGCGCATCCGCTCACATCCTGTCGAACGAGCGCCCGAATGGCGCCGCCCATTGTCCACAAAAGCTGTGCATAAGCCTGTGGAGTTCTTGTGTTCTCGCCGAAAAAACGCTGCGCCGGGCAAGGCTTGAAGGCGCTGCCCGGCAAACAGGCGACGCCAACCATCCGCGCTCAGTCCGTGCCCACCGGGGCGACTGCGGCCTCGCGCAATTCGCGGCGCAGGATCTTGCCGACGTTGGTCTTTGGCAGGTCAGTACGAAACTCGACGTGCGTCGGCACCTTGTAGCCGGTGAGATGCTCCCGGCAATGCGCGATCAATTGCGCAGCGGTCAGCGACGGATCCTTTTTGACGACGAAAATCTTTACCGCCTCGCCGGATTTTTCGTCGGGAACGCCTATTGAGGCGACCTCGAGCACTCCGGTATGCAAAGCGACGACGTCCTCGACTTCGTTCGGATAGACGTTGAACCCGGAGACGAGAATCATGTCCTTCTTGCGATCGACGATGCGCAC
>JBBRXI010000021.1:0-14642 GCA_038248575.1 Burkholderiales bacterium
GAATGGCTCTCGCGCAGCCCCGCAACTCGGCAAGGGTCGGCAGGACGCCCGACAGGTTGACCTCGACATGAGGCGACTTGAGCATCGACTCGGTGGTGCGCAAAACCTCGGCCATGGCAAACAATCCGATCAATACCGGGATGAACGATACCCCGTTCAGCAAGTTCACCGTGCCCAGGGTATACCGCATCGCGCCGTTTATCGCGTCGATGCCGACCATCCCCAGCACCAGCCCCAGACACGCACTGATCAGACCGCGCAGAACGTATTCGCCGGAAATGCTGGCGACGATGCTCAGGCCCAGCAAACCCATGGCAAAGTACTCGGGCGAAGTGAAAGAAAGCGCAACGCGCGCCAGTTGCGGCGCAATAAACGTCAGACACAGCGCGCTGAATAAGCCACCGCAAAACGAGGCGATCGCCGAGATGCCGAGCGCTTTGCCGGCGAGGCCCTTTTTCGTCAGCGCGTAACCGTCGAACACCGTCGCCGCGGCGGCGGGGGTTCCTGGCGTATTGATCAGGATCGCCGAAATCGAACCACCGTAAATGGCGCCGCAATATATCCCGCACAACATCACCAGTCCGGTCGTCGCCGGCAGGCTGAAAGTCAGCGGCGTCAACAACGCTACGCCCATGGTCGCCGTCAGCCCCGGCAGCGCGCCGATGACGATGCCGCCCAGTGTTCCGGCAATCAGGATCGCCAGAACTCCCGGCTGGAGAACGGTCGCGAATCCCTGAAGAAGCAGTTCCATGATCGGTGAACCTCAGAAGTCCCATGCCGGCAAGGGCACGTTGAGCAAGTAGGCGAAGACGAAATAGACCGCGCCCGTGGTGCTGAGCGAGGCAACGACTTTCGTCCACAAGCCGCCTTTTTCCATGACGTACATCATGATCAGCAGGTAGATCGGCGTCGACAGCAGAAAACCGACGTAAGCGAGTTGCGCCATGTAGATGCAGGTAAGGACTGCGGCGCGGAGGGTGCGGAAATAATTGAAGCGTTGCCAGTCGAACGCCGCGAAATCCTTGATCGACGCATTCTCGACGAGCATCAGGGCGGTCAGAATAACAATGACCACGGCGATCGCCCGCGGGAAAACCATCGATCCCGGCGGAAACGACGAAGAGCCTATCCACATGGCAATCGCCAGAACTACCAGCAGGATTCCTGCGATCACACTACCTTGCTTCATTGTCATGTTGCCCCTCTTAGCCCCAAAGAAAGGCGGGCCATCAGGCCCGCCTTCTCCCGCTACTTACACTGCTGTCGCTCTTGCCGGAGCGACATCGCCTACTTGGCCCGCAGGCCGAGCTTGTCGACCAGTCGCTTGTAAGTGGCGAACTCTTCGTCCTGGAATTTGGCGAAATCGGCCGCGGTCATGTAACCAAGTCCCAGCCCGGCTTTTTCAGCCTGATCGATGAAGACCGGGTTTTCCATCGCCTTCTTGAAGCCGTCGTGCAGGATCTTCTTGACGTCTTCGGGCGTACCCTTGGGAACGCCAAGACCACGCCACGTGCCGATCACGATATCAACACCCTGCTCCTTGAAGGTCGGTACGTTGGGATACGCCTTTTCCCGCTTCTCGGACATGACGCCGAGCATTCTCAGTTTGCCGGCCAAAACCTGTGAGCCCACTTCAGCCGGGCTGAACGCGGCCGCTTCGACGGCACCACTGAGCAGCGCGGTTACCCCGGGCGCCGCGCCACTATAAGGAATCTGGATGAACTTCAGGCCGAGTTTGTCTTCCATTTGCGCTGCCGCAAGTTGCCAGATGCTGCCCGGGCCGGAATTGGCAACGCGCAGCTTGCCGGGATTGGCTTTGGCGTAGTCGATGAACTCCTTCAGCGTCTTCCATGGCGCGTCCGCCTGCACGGTGATCGCGGCGGGGTCCATATTGACGCGCATGATCGGATCGAACAGCTTGTGATCCGTCTTCGCGAGCCCCAAATGCGGCACGATGACAATTTCGGCGAAGAACATGGTCGTTGTGTAGCCATCCGGCTTGGCGGTCTGTCCGGCCGTAAAGCCGACCACCCCGCTGCCGCCCGGTTTGTTGACGATAACGACAGGTTGCCCAAAGACATCCTTGGCCGAATTGGCCAAGGCCCGCGCGAACATGTCCGTGCCACCGCCGGCCGACGCGGGAACGATAATTTCGATCGGTTTCTTCGGGAAATCGGCTGCCTGGGCAGTTCCCAAGCCAGTAGCGGTCATTAGCGTCAGAGCGGCGCCCATTACAAACGTCATTTTCTTCATGATTGATTTCTCCACCTAGGAATAACAACAAAAAAGGACTTTGCTTCTGAAACCCATTTAGTCTTCCTTGACCTCCTGCTCGCCGACGTAATTGCAGTCGCTGTTTGAACGTCTTGGTCCCGCGACAAATCCTGCTTCGTCGGGCGCTCCGTGCGAAAACGGCAAGGATAGGAATATCAATGTTTCATTCCGAAATATCGCGGGGGTGAGATTGGAGTATCGCGGAGGTGCGATTCTTAGTCAATCCGGATTTATATCCGGTTATAAGCTCGCCCTACAGGCCTGTTTGCCTGGCCTCAGAGCATCTGCAAGGCGGAAGTTTTCAACGCAGAGCCTCAGGCACGAGTCGCCCGCGATGAGCGACGTGTGTTCATCCGTTGCCTTGCCAAGCGATTCACGGATCAAGCTCGCCTGGCACGCCAAGTTGAGCGAAGCCCTGGTCGTAAGATTCTTAAACCCCGGAGTGCCCCATCGCCTTTCTGACGGCTTGTTCAGTCTCCATCATTCTGCTGACTCGGGATTCGGGGGCTGCGACGTACGGTTTTTGGCAGGTGTGCCGGACGCATGCTGCCCTTTAATGTATGCCCGGGCATGCGGTCGTCGTCAGGCCAAAACGTGCCGCGCCGGCCTTACTTGCTGATACTTTCGTTGCGCCCGGAAAAGCGGTCGCTCATGCGAAATGCCGCGTCGCCAAAGTCACCCGTTGGATTCTCGCGGCAGTAGCGGTCGACAAAGTTTTCGATCGTTCCGCTCGACATCGCGGAAACCTGCTGGCTCTGGCGCGCATAGTTGTGGCCGGTGAGCAGGCCGCGGATCCAGGCGACGTGCTGCTTGCGCTGGTCGGTATCGTCATTCGCTGCGGTCCACGCGCTACACGACATATCGTCGAAGCCGACGATCTTTACCGGCGCTGCCAGGACCGACGAGCAGAACAGCGCGGTGACGAGCAGTGACAAGAGAGGCATTTTTTTTGGCGACATCAAAACTCCCGGGCAGAAAAGCCCGCCCGACGGGCGGCGTGATGCGCCGATTCTCGCCTTTATGGGCGGTGACGTCCAGAAAGACGAACTGGCCGGGTCAACACAGTACAATTCGGTCTGCCATTTACCGCGCACAGCGCGAAGCGAAAATCGATGACAGGCCATCTCTATATCGTCGCAGCGCCGTCCGGCGCTGGCAAAACGACGCTGGTTCGGCTCTTGATCGAGACCGACGCGGGAATCCGCGTGTCGATCTCGAGCACGACGCGCGAGCCGCGGCCGGGCGAGGTCGATGGTCGGGAATATCATTTTGTCGAAGTCGCCGATTTCATGGCAATGGTCGACCGCGGCGAGTTCGTCGAATGGGCCGAAGTGCACGGCAACTATTACGGAACGTCGAAACACTGGGTGGAACTGGAACTTGCCGCCGGACGCGACGTGTTGCTCGAGATCGACTGGCAAGGCGCGCAGCAGGTGCGAAAGTCTTTTCCCAAGGCAATTGGCATATTCATCCTGCCGCCCTCGCTGACCGCGCTCGAAGCGCGCTTGTCGTGCCGCGGCACGGACTCGGCGGCGACGATCGCCCGGCGGATTGCCGCAGCGCGCGACGAGATGCGCCATGTCGATGAATTTGACTATGTTATTATCAACGATGATTTGCAGCAGGCGCTGGGCAACCTCAAGGCGGTCGTTGGCGCCTCGCGGCTTCAGTACATCAGCCAGCGACAGCGGCACGCCGCGCTGTTCGCAACACTTATTTCAGGAAAAAACCATGGCCCGAGTTACCGTAGATGATTGCATGCACATTATCCCGAACCGCTTTCAGATGACGTTGGCGGCGACTTATCGGGCGCGCCAGATCACCGCCGGTGCGACGCCGTTGGTCGACGCCGACCGCGACAAGCCGACTGTGATCGCCTTGCGCGAACTGGCGCTTGGCCTGTACGGTATTGAAGTGCTCAACCGCGGTCACGCCTGAATCGAGCAGGCTGCGTGGTGAACAACCATGGATACCGACGCCCGGGCCGGCGTTTCTGTCGACAATCCTGCCGAAGCCAGGCTTGAACTGACGCCGGACGACACCGCCTATCACAACGAAGATCCGGCTTACCGGGTGTTCGTTGACACCCTGAGCTACCTCGAGCCCGAGGAAATAGCGCTCGTCATCGAGGCTTACCGTTTCAGTGAACGCGCCCACCAGGGCCAGCTACGCCTTTCTGGCGAACCGTATATCACTCACCCGCTGGCCGTCGCCGGCGCGCTTGCCGAGTGGAGAATGGACGTACAGGCGGTGATCGCCGCGCTCTTGCATGACGTGATGGAAGACACGGCGGTATCGAAGGCCGATATCACGGCGCATTTCGGCAAACAGGTCGCCGAACTCGTAGATGGGCTTTCCAAACTCGAGAAAATCGAGTTTCAATCCTACCAAGACGCGCAGGCCGACAACTTTCGCAAAATGCTGATGGCCATGGCGCGTGACCTGCGCATCGTGCTCATCAAGCTCGCCGATCGCCTCCATAACCTGCAAACGATGGCCCCGTTGCGCGCCGAGAAGCGCCGGCGCATCGCCCGCGAAACGCTCGAGATCTACGCCCCGATCGCCACCCGGCTCGGCCTTAACAATATCTCGCGGCAGCTTGAGGATCTCTCGTTCGAGCACATCCATCCGATGCGCTTTCGCGTCCTCACGCGCGCCGTCAAGGCGGTCCGTGGCAACCGCCGCGAGCTGCTGACAAAAATCCTCGACGGCATCCGCGGCAAACTCGCGCAAGCCCATATCGAAGCGGGCGTTTTCGGCCGCGAAAAAAGTCTGTTCTCGATCTATCACAAGATGGTCGAAAAGCGGCTCTCGTTCTCGCAGGTGCTGGATATCTACGGCTTTCGTATCATTGTCCGCGACGTACCAACCTGTTATCTGACACTCGGCGCGCTGCACGCGCTCTATAAGCCGGTGCCGGGAAAGTTCAAGGATTACATCGCGATACCGAAGGGCAACGGCTATCAGTCGCTGCACACGACGCTGATCGGCCCCTACGGAACGCCGGTTGAAATCCAGATCCGCACCCAGGGCATGCATCACCTCGCCGAAGAAGGTATCGCCTCGCACTGGATTTACAAGGACAGCGAGCAAAGCGGCGCCGACCTCCAGGTGAAGACGCACAAGTGGTTGCAATCGCTGCTCGAGTTGCAGAGCGCGGCCGGCGATTCGTCGGAGTTTCTCGAGCACGTCAAGGTTGACCTCTTTCCCGACGAGGTGTACGTGTTTACGCCTAAGGGAAAGATCCTCGCGCTGCCGCGCGGCGCCACGGTCATCGACTTCGCCTACGCGGTGCACACCGACATCGGACATCGCTGCGTCGCCGCACGCATCGACCACGAACTGATCCCGCTCTCGGCGGAGCTTGCCAACGGCAACCAGGTCGAGATCATCACCGCGCCGCACGCCAATCCAAATCCGGCCTGGCTGGCGTATGTCAAGACCGGTCGCGCGCGCAGCAAGATCCGGCAGTTCGTCAAAGCCATGCAGCAGGACGGTTCGAGCGTGCTCGGCGAGCAGATGCTCAACCACGAATTGCAGGCGCTCGGCGTCGTTCCCGCCGAAATCCCGGCGGCGGTCTGGGAGCGCGTGATCGCGCTCTCCGGCAAGAAATCCCGGCGCGAAGTTTTTTCCGACATCGGCCTTGGTCGCAGTCTGGCCGCCGTCCTTGCGCGTCGGCTGGTCGCCCACGACGACGTCTTCCAGAACGCGCCGAGCGTCGCCACGCCGCTCGTCATCCGTGGCACGGAGGGCATGGCCATTCTGCTCGCGCCGTGTTGCCAGCCGATCCCTGGCGATCCGATCGTCGGTCTCCTGCGCCAGGGCCAGGGTTTGCGCATCCACACCCAGGCTTGTAATGCGGCGCGCAAACTGCGCAACGGCGAGCCGCAGAACTGGATCCGCGTCGAGTGGGAGCCCGATCCGGGACAGGTTTTCGAGGTGCGCATCATGATCACGGCAAAGAACGTGGCGGGCGTTCTCGGACGCATCGCGACCGGCTTGTCGCTGGCCGGCGTCAATATCGAACACGTGAGCATGGACAGGGGAAAACCAGGTTTGTGCACCGAGTTGCACTTTCTCATCCAGGTGTCCGGACGCGCGCATCTGGCTAGCGTGATACGCAGTCTGCGCCGTATCTCCGACGTCGTCCGCATCGTTCGCGAACAGGAGTAGTTTTGAAAGTTTTGATTCTCGGCGCCGGCGTTGTCGGCGTCAGCAGTGCGTGGTATCTAGCCAAAGCGGGTCATGAAGTCGTCGTCGTCGATCGCCAGTGTGCTGCCGGGCTTGAAACAAGTTTTGCCAACGGCGGCCAGATTTCCGTTTCGCATGCTGAGCCATGGTCCAACCCGCACGCGCCGCTGCGCGCGCTCTCCTGGATGGGGCGCGAAGACGCCCCGCTGCTCTTCCGTCTGCGCTGGGACCCGGCGCTTTTTGACTGGAGCCTGCGCTTTCTGCGCGAATGCACGCCGGCGCGCACGCGCGCCAATATGCGCGACATCGTCGCCCTGGCGCTCTACAGCCGCGCTCAGCTCAAGTCCTTGCGCGAGGAAACGGCGATCGAGTACGACCACCTCGAACGCGGCATCCTGCACGTCTATACGGACGAGAAAGAGTACGCCGCAGCACTCGCGGCGGCGAGCGTCATGCGCGAATTCGGCTGCGACCGGCGCCCGGTGGACGCCGATACCTGCGTGACGATCGAGCCGGCGCTCAGCGCGGCGCGCCACCGGCTGGTCGGCGGTGACTACACCGCCGACGACGAATCGGGCGACGCGCAGCACTTCACGCGCAATCTGGCCGCCCTGTGCGCCGCGCGTGGCGTCGCTTTCCGTTATGCAACGACGGCGCTTCGCCTGAACACCGCCGATGGGCGGATCGCCAGCGTCGAAATAAGTGGCCCAGCGGGCAGCGCCGAGTTGACCGCCGACGCCTACGTCGTCGCGCTCGGCAGCTACACGCCGCTGCTCTTGCGTCCGCTCGGCTTTCGCCTGCCCGTCTACCCCGCCAAGGGTTATTCGGCGACGGTCGCGCTCGGCAAGACGAGCGTCGCGCCGAGCGTGGCGATGACCGACGACGGGCACAAGATCGTTTTCTCGCGGCTCGGCGAACGCCTCCGTGTTGCCGGGACGGCCGAGTTCAACGGCTACAACACCGAACTCAACAGCGTTCGCTGCGCCGCGTTGATGCAGCGCACGCACGAGCTTTTTCCCGAATTGCGGCCGTCCGGCGAACCCGAATTCTGGTGCGGGCTGCGCCCATCAACGCCGTCTAATGTGCCCTTTGTCGGACGCGCGCGCCTGCCCAACCTCTACCTCAATACCGGACATGGAACGCTCGGCTGGACGATGGCCTGCGGCGCCGGAGTGGCGCTCGCCGACATCATCAGCGGCCGCCAGCCTGAGATCAGCCTGCGCCAGATGTGAGAAGCCGGCAACGTTGGTAAACTTTTGGCCGGTAAACTTTTGACTGGAGAAGTAATGGACGCCGTCCTCTACGAAGTGCGCGACAAAGTCGCCACCCTGACGCTCAATCGTCCGCAGTCGCTCAACGCGGTCAATCCGGCGATGATCAGCGCGCTGCTTGCGGCGAGCCGGCGGGCGGCGGTCGATACGAGCGTGCGGGCGGTCATCGTGCGCGGTGCCGGCGAGCATTTCATGGCCGGCGGCGACCTCAAGTGGTTTCGTGATCAAGCGGCCGAGTCTCCCGAACGGTGTGGCAGCCGCACCGATGAACTGATCGCCGCGGTGCAGGCGGCGGTGCAGAACTTCAAGGAAATGGACAAGCCGGTGGTCGCCGCGGTGCACGGCGCCGTGGCCGGGTTCGGCCTGTCGCTGATGCTCGCCGCCGATCTCGTCGTCGCTGCCGACAACGCTTATTTCACGCTGGCTTACAGCAAAATCGCGCTCTCTCCGGATGGCGGCGCGACCTGGTCGCTGGCCCGCCACGTCGGACTCAAGCAGGCCATGGAGATCGCCCTGCTCGGCGAGCGCTTTGACGCGCCGCGCGCGTACCAACTTGGCCTCGTCAATCGAGTTGTCGCGGCGGGCGATCTCGACGCCGAAGCGCTAAAACTCGCCGCTCGTCTTGCCGCCGGTCCGGCCGCTGCGCTGGCGCGCACCAAAGCGCTGCTCAATGCCTCCGTCGATAACACGCTGCACGCCCAATTGGCTGCCGAGCGACGCGATTTTGCCGCCTGCGCGGCCGACCCCGATTTTGCCGAGGGGCTCGCGGCTTTCTTCGAGAAGCGCAAGGCAGTCTATCGGCAGAACTGAGAGCAGCGACCGCGCGCATGCTGATCGATACGCATTGTCACTTCGACGCTGGCGAATTTGCCGACGACCGCGACGTGCAGATGCTCGCCGCGCGGCAGGTCGGCGTCGCGCGGATCGTCGTTCCGGCGGTCTGCGCAGGCAACTTTGCCGACGTGCGCGCCTGCTGCGCGCGCTACCCCGAATGCTCGCCGGCCTACGGCATCCATCCGCTCTTCGTCGCCCGGGCAAGCGACGACGATCTGCTGACCGCGCACGAATGGCTGGCGCGCGAAGCGTCGGGCCCTTTGCCGCCGGTTGCCGTCGGCGAAATCGGCCTCGATTTCTTCGTCCCCGGTTTTGACGCCGCGCGCCAGGAGCGCTTTCTCGTCGCACAACTCCAGATCGCCGGCGAGCTTGGCTTGCCCGTTCTGCTGCACGTGCGGCGTGCCGTCGATCAGGTTCTGAAATGCGTCCGCCGCTCGCCGGTGCGCCGGGGCGTCGCGCACGCCTTTAACGGCAGCGCCCAGCAGGCCGGCGAGTTTATCGCGCTCGGCTTCAAGCTCGGCTTTGGCGGCGCCATGACCTACGCCGGGTCAACGCGCATCCGGCGGCTTGCCGCCGAGCTGCCGCTCGATGCCATCGTCCTCGAAACCGACGCGCCGGATATCCCTCCGGCGTGGCTGGCCGGGCGCCGCAACGCTCCGCGCGAACTGCTGGCGATCGCCAGGGTGCTTGCCGATCTGCGCGGCATACCGCTGCCGGCAGTGATCGAAGCGACGGGCCGCACTGCCAGCGCACTGCTCGGCGTTTCCGCCTGACTGCCCATCTCTATGTTTCGTCAGGGGATTTCCAACGGATTTTTTGGCGCCGGGATGGCGTTTGTTTGCTCGATTTTTGCTACAGCATAAGGCTTCAAAAGTTGCCGTTAGGCCAAAATCCCGCCATAATCGTACGCTGATGCGCATCGAAGCACTGCCGGGGTTCGCCCCGTTGGCGTTTCAAATTACGCTGGTCGTAGCGAATTCGCGAAAGCGAGAAAGGATTGGGCGTGGAAATTTTCAAGGCTGATGTAGTCATCGTAGGGGGAGGCGGCGCCGGCCTGCGCGCGGCGATCGCCGTTGCAGAGTCCGATCCTTCGCTCAAAATCGCGCTAGTTTCCAAGGTGTACCCGATGCGCAGCCACACCGTGGCTGCCGAAGGCGGCGCTGCCGGCGTCAAGAAGCCGACCGATAGTCTCGACTATCACTTCCACGATACGGTGGGCGGCGGCGACTGGCTGTGCGAGCAGGACGTCGTCGAGTACTTCGTCAAGCAGGCGCCGATCGAGCTCACGCAACTCGAGCACTGGGGCTGCCCGTGGAGCCGCACCGAAGACGGACACGTCAACGTGCGCGCCTTCGGCGGCATGAAGATCGAGCGCACCTGGTTCGCCGCTGACAAGAGCGGTTTCCACATCCTGCACACGCTGTTCCAGACGTCGATCAAGTATCCGTCGATCCAGCGCTTTGACGAGCACTTCTGCGTCGACCTGATCGAAGAAGACGGCCGCGTCCAGGGCGTCGTGACCATCGAGATGGCGACCGGCAAATTCCACCTCATTGAAGGCAAGTCGGTGATCATCGCCACCGGCGGCGCCGGTCGTGTTTTTCGCGAGACCACCAACGGCGGCATCGTCACCGGCGACGGCATGGCGCTCGCTTACCGGCACGGCGTCGCGCTGCGCGACATGGAGTTCATGCAATATCACCCGACCTGCATGCCGGTCACCGGTTTGCTGTTCACCGAAGCCTGTCGCGGCGAGGGCGGTTACCTCGTGAACAAGGACGGTTACCGTTATCTTCAGGATTATGGGCTGGGCCCATTGCAGGACAAGCCGAAAAACAAGTACATGGAACTCGGCCCGCGCGACCAGCTCTCCCAGGCTTTCTGGTATGAAAAACAGAAGGGGCGCACCTTTGAGCACCCGACGCTCGGCTCGGTGGTGTTTCTCGACATGCGCCACCTCGGCGAAGCGCACCTGCGCGAGCGCCTGCCGCTGATTTACGAAATGGCCGAAACTTTCATGGGCCTTGATCCGGCCAAGGAATTGATTCCGGTTCGCGCCGGCATCCACTACACCATGGGTGGCATCAGGGTCGATGGCAAATGTGCTGCATCGCTACCGGGTCTCTACGCCATCGGGGAGTGCGCCAGCGTCGGCATTCACGGTGCCAACCGCCTCGGTTCGAACTCGCTGACCGAAATCGTCGTGTTCGGCAAACTCGCCGGAGACGAAGCGGCGCGCTATGTAAAATCGGTCGGGCCAAGCAATTCGGCGAGTCTGCTCAAACAGGCCCAGGCCGTCGAACAGCGCCTCATGGCACTCAAGACGAAGACCGGCGGCAACGAAAGGATCGCGGTGCTGCGCAAGGAAATGACGCATACCATGGAAGACGGTTGCGGTATTTTCCGCGACGAGCAGACCATGCAGGCGACTTGCGACAAGCTCGCCGAATTGCGCCAGCGCTTCAAGAACATCAGCATCGACGACAAATCGAGCGTCTGGAACACCGACTGGCTGACCGCCGTCGAGCTCGATTATCAGCTCGACGTCGCGCAGGCGGTGGCGGTTTCGGCGCTCAACCGCAAGGAATCGCGTGGCGCCCACCAGCGTCTCGACGGCCCGGACGGCGCCTACACCAGGCGCGATGACGTCAACTACCTCAAGCACTCGGACGCTTACTACGTCGCTGACGGCGCGCCGCGCATTGTCCTCGGCGACGTGAAAATCACCAAGTCTCAACCCGAGACGCGTGCGTACGGCGCTGCGGGCGAAAAAGCAGACCAGGAAAGGAAAGCATCCCATGTCTGAGAATCACAAGATCATTGAAATCGAGGTCCTGCGCTACAACCCCGAGAGCGACGACGAGCCGCATCTCGAGGTCTTCAAGGTGCCCTTTTCCGACGACATGTCGGTTCTGCAGGGCGCGCAGTACATCAAGGACAACCTGGACGGCTCGCTGACTTTTCGCTGGTCGTGCCGAATGGCGATCTGTGGCAGTTGCGGCATGATGATCGACGGCATCCCCAAGCTCTCTTGCGAAACCTTCCTGCGCGATTACTACCCGAAGCGCATCCGCATCGAGGCGATGGCGCACTTCCCGATCGAGAAGGACCTCGTTGTTGACCTTTCGGGTTTCATCGCCAAGCTCGAGAGCATCGATCCCTACATCATCCCGAAGGAACCGCGTACGCTCGAACAGGGCGAGTACCTGCAAAGCCCGGAGGAGTTCAACCGCTACATCCAGTTCACTTCGTGTATCAATTGCGCACTTTGTTACGCCGCGTGCCCGCAGTTCGGCCTCAACCACGAATTCATCGGCCCGGGAATGATGGCTCTGGTGCAGCGCTACAACCTCGATTCACGCGATGGCGGCAGCGCGCAACGAATGCAACTGGTGGCCTCCGAGGAACAAGGCGTCTACCACTGCAGCGCCGTCGGTTATTGCTCGGAAGTCTGCCCAAAACACGTTGATCCGGCCAACGCCGTCAACGTCAACAAAGCCAATGCAGCGAAGGATTACTTCCTGCACTTCCTGTCGCCGAAAGGGGGTTCCAAGTGAGCACGCGCAAGCCTTATGTCCGTTCGATGGACGGATGGTGGAAAAAGAACCCGTACTTCGTCGAGTACATGGTCCACGAAGCGACCGCGCTGTTCGTCGCCGCCTATGTCCTCGTCCTGCTCGTCGGCGTGATCCGGCTCGGTCAGGGCGAAACGGCATGGAATGGCTGGCTGGCGGCGATGCAAAGCCCGGTTTCGGTGATCGCCCATCTGGTGCTGCTCGCCGGGGCCGTGTATCACACCTATTCGTGGTTCAAGATCCTGCCAATGACCATGCCGCCGGTCGTCGTCGGCGGCAAGAAAATGGCTCCTGAAGCGCTGACCGGCAGCGCGCTTATCGTCGCTGCCGTCGCCGGACTGGCACTGCTGGCCGTGGTTTGGAGGATTGCACTATGAGAAGGAATCTAACGCGTTCGAACGCGCCCATTTTCTGGGGCCTGTTCGGTGCCGGCGGCATGTTGTCGGCGCTCTTCGTGCCGATGATGATCTTCATCACCGGCATCGCCGTTCCGCTTGGCTTGCTGTTGCCGGCCGGTACGATGAGCTACCCGAAGATGCTCGCCTTCGCGCAGAACTTCATCGGCAAGGGCTTCATTTTCGCGATCATCTCGCTCTCCTTGTGGTTTGCTGTACACCGGGCCTACCACTCGCTGCATGAGTTCGGTATCCACGCCGGTGTTGGCGCCAAAGTGCTCTGTTACGGGTTCGCGCTGCTCGGCACTGTGATCTGCGCCGTAAGCCTTCTCGGGCTCGGCTTCTAAGGTAACTGCTCGGGTCGCAGCGACCCGAGCGGAGCAAGACCACAACCGCGTCGGCCAGCAATGGCCGGCGCGGTTTTTTTTGCCAGCGCCAGGCGCGCCATAGCGACCGCCACGCTCACCCCGAAATGGGCCGCCGGTCGTTTACACTGCCGACATGCACGAATCGCGCACTGATGAGAGCCTGATGCTCGCCTATAGCGGCGGCGACGCGACAGCTTTCGAGGCGCTCTATGCACGGCATCGTGTTCGCCTGTTTCGCTATCTGCTCCATCAGTGCAATCGCCGCGAACAGGCCGATGAACTATTTCAGGAGATCTGGATGTCGGTGATCCGCGCCCGCGAGCGCTACGAGGTTTCGGCCAAATTTACAACCTGGCTCTACCGCATCGCGCACAACCGGCTCGTCGATAGCTTCCGCGCTGGCGGCCGGCGCGCCGAATTCGAGACCGATGGCCACGTCGCTGCCGACGGCGAGGTGCCCGACTTCCCGGCGCCGACCAGCGAACAACCCGAGCAGCGGCTGGCGCGCGCCGAAATCGCCGGGCGTCTGCTCGTTGCCGTGCAAGCGCTGCCGGCGATCCAGCGTGAAGCCTTCCTGCTGGCCGCCGAAGGCGGACTGACGGTAGCCGAAATCGGGCAGGCGACAGGCTGCGGTTTCGAGACGGCAAAAAGCCGGCTGCGTTACGCGTACGCGCGCCTGCGCGGCCAACTGGAGGACTTGCGATGATCGACAGGCGCGGCGAAGGCGGAGAATTCGATGTGTCGGCGAGCGAACTGCAGACGCTTTATCGCCAAGGCGGCGGCGACGAACCGGCGCCCGACCTGGATAGACGAATCATTGCCGCCGCGCGCGCTGACTTACGCGCCGGAGCGCGCCAAGGCGCGCGCCGCGCCAACTGGCTGACGCGCTGGTTGCCGGCAACGTCGGCGATCGCCGTCACGCTGCTCGGCGTGTCGCTTGCCTGGCGTGTTGCCGAAGACGACACGCGCGAGTTGCGCGGCGAACCGGCAATGCCCGAGCGCGGCAGTGCGGCTACACCGGCTTTGGCGCCGGGTCACGACCGGCCTGAGCCAGCCGCACCGGCCTCGCCAGCGACTTCTGAGCAGCGCCGTTCGGCAGCCGAAGCCGGCGGTACACACGCCGGCCAGCCGGGCGCCAAAGCGAACGCCGTCGCTGCGCCGCAGCCTGGGCCGGCACGGGCGCCGGCCACCGCCAGCGCGCCAGCGCCGCTTGCGCCGGCGTCCGGCACCCTCGGGCAACAACGTCGCGACAAGCGTCACGCAGAGGAGCCGCTTGTCGACACTACGGCCGCTCCGCTAGCGCAGCGCGAAACGGCTGGCGTGCCGACCGGGGCGCAGCGCGATAGCGCGGCAATACCGACCGATACCCAGCGCGACAGCGTGGCAAGACCGACCGATGCCCAGCGTGATAGCTTGGCCGCACCTGCCGAAGCGCAGGCGTGGATCGGGCAAATCCGCGCCCTGCGCGCGGCCGGCCGTGACGTCGAAGCCGACCAGAGCCTGGCCCGGTTTCGCGAGCGCTACCCGGCCTTCAACCTGCCCGGCGACCTTGCTCCAATCAAATAGCGAACAGAAAAGCCCAGCGGCTTAACCCTGTTATCCGGCGGCGCCCGTTTACGGGATTGCGGACATCGCACGCCAACCGGAGAACACCATGAACAAACTCGCATCCAGCGCGCTCGGCACACTGATATTCCTCACCTTGCAGGGCTGTGCCGAGATCAGTATTGCAGC